>NZ_JBPLBG010000067.1:0-29893 GCF_054039255.1 Candidatus Harpocratesius sp. | reverse complement strand
CAGCCGTTCTTTTTTTGAAAAGTTGGTGATTCATATACATCTCTTTTTTGTCGCCAGTTTTAATATAATATACTTTTTATAAATTGTTTGGTAGCTCATCCTCTGCTTTGAGGTAATTTAGCTTTATATAATTTAATCTGCCATCTATATCGTAATAATTGTTTTCCTTTTTTTAATACCTTCCAATGTATATGGATTATGTAGTGGAGATAATGGGGACCATATTTCTGATATTTATGCCGCGAAATCTGACCTAATTTATCCTTTTTGTGATATTGCTGAACCAGTACAACTCGTTACGAATTTAACAATGTAAGTGCCCAATAGGAAGGTTGTCCATCGGTGACTAAAACACGGAGTTTTTCTCGACACTTTTTCGGAATTTTAAAAAATACTTTACAGATCGTATACTCTAATTATGTATTATTCGCAGAACTTGCAGCGAAAATTTCAAATTTACCGTTGCAGAACACAATATCGGTGTTCGAATTCCCTCTTTTTCCCATGCAAGTTTCATCACTATAAATAATACATCCAGGATGGTTATAAAATCCCCTTTTATTAAACTCAGATTCTGTTTGAATACTGTCTTGACATAATTTTTTTTGAATTTGTTTATTTTATTTTGAAGAATCATCCATATTTTAGCTATCTGAGATTGCTTATAACTCTCAAAAAAGAGTTCATAAAGAAGTTATCTAATTTTTATCTGGTATCAGACCATTTCCCACTCAATAAGCGGATTTCTAAATCGTTTTTCGCATTGGAAACACCGAAACCTTTTTACATTCACTGACGAAGATGTATTGTATCCATTTTTTACAAGAAATCCAAAAAATATGTATTTTTATTGAAGTGATTTATCTGATTTGGCGTGTTCTGCTGGTGAAAAAAATTTATTCTGACCAGATCATCCAATTGAATGGATCTAATTGACAAAATTTGGAAAATTACAGCCATCTATAAAACTAAGAAAGAATAAGTATTTAATAATTTTCCATGAAGTACGTTAGAAATAGGTGGAAGACTGTAAATATGCATGAATACTGATATTTGTTTAGTATGGGATTAAGGGATACGATGGTTATTTCATAAGAAATGAAAAATTAAAAAATTTTAGGTGATCACCTAAAAAGAATAATCGTCAAAAAACGGATTAAACAAATTATTCTCGAAAATATTCTGAAACAAATAACAGAGAAAGAAATTTAAAAAAGAAAAATTACAATCAAAGTATAAAAAACAGAATTACTTTATTTACCGATGCGTTGAATTTTCCGACCTACTCCACAATACACAGTATCAACAGGAAGTTGAAACGGATCATAAATATTTCGACTGTCTACTACAATGAAGGGTGTGGCCATAACTTGTTTTATATGCACAAATTTTAACGATAAAAATTCTTGATGGTCTGTGAGTACCACTAAACATTGCGAATTTTCAATGGCTTCGTCAAAGTTCGCACTGACTTCAAATCCGTTAACTTCCTCACCAACATAATAAGGATCCCAAATCTTTACTATAGCAGATTGCTTTTGAAGATATTCAACTACCCGCAAAGCAGGCGAGATCTGGATATCCCGCACATTTGCCTTATATGATAACCCTAAAACCGTAATTGTTGAACCATTTAAGCACAATCCTACAAAATTCAACGCATTAATTATCATTTCCAACACATATTGCGGCATTCGATCGTTAATTTCACGGGATACTCGAATTAAAAAGGGTATATAATCGACCTTCTGAGCATCTTCAATAATATAATATGGATTTGCAGGTAAACAAGGACCCCCCACTCCAGGACCGGGATAATGTGGTTGAAAATTGTATTTTGTCGAAGCACCTCTAATAACTTCCTTTATATCAATCCCTAAACGCTCGTAAAGCACCGCAAATTCATTCATCAAGGCAATATTTACATCACGAAAGATATTTTCTGTCAGCTTAACCGCATTAGCAGTCCCAGGAGTGGAAACTTGGATTATTTCAGCATCAGTTATGGTTTTATAAAGATCAACAATAATCTTACCAATTTCCCACGAACTTCCACCTACAATTCGAGCGACCTTGTTAAAATTGTCAACGATTTTGCCTGGATCGGCGCGTTCTGGACATGAGCAAACTCCAAAATCAACATTTACTTTTAGGTTACTGGCTTGTTCAATAATCGGTGTTAGAATGGTTTCGATAGTAGTAGGGCTAACGGAACTTTCATTAATAATTATTTTATTAGGAGTGAGATGTTCACCAATTTTTCGTGCAACATCTTTTATAGCAGTATAATCGGGAATTTTATGCGCTGTCACGGGAGTAGGGACGCAAATCACAATAATATCGCTATCGGTTATTGTTTGCTGGTAGTTATTTGTAAAAGAGATAAATCCATTATCAACAGCTGAAGTTAAAATGTCCGGTAATCCAGGTTCATCAATAAAAGTTTTTTTTTGCTTCAAATCGTCCAAAAGGTTTGTGTTTATATCATAACCAATAACTTTATACCCACCTTTTGTAAACATCAAAGCAGTAGGTAAACCAATTCGTCCTAAACCAAAAACTCCGATATGCAGGGTTTTTTCTGTTATCTTTTGCTTTATTAAATTTAAATCCATATCTTTTTCCTCATAGGTTATATTGATTGTAGTAAATGAATATTTGAATTAAAATTTCAAGTTTTATTAAGATTAAAAAAAAGAAATGACACTAAAGATTATTAATTAATCTATTGGGGATTTACTTCTTCTCTAGAAATTTAGATCTATAATATGCTAAATACGCCCTAAACCCAGAAACAGCATTATATTCTGGAGAATATCCAAGAATTTTCTGAGCCTTGGTGATATCTCCATAACTATGCAAAATATCACCCTTGCGAATTGGACCGTATTTAATTTTCAATCCAGACACACCTGATTCCCGAATCATAATCTCTGTTAATTCTTTAAGCGTTATCGGTTTTCCCGCAGCAATATTCATGATTTCTCCTGCAGAATCCCGAGACAATCCAGCTAAAAGATTAGCCCGCATAACATCCTTAATATACGTAAAATCACGAGATTGGGTTCCATCACCAAAAATTACAGGATTTTTATGCTCAAAGATCCGTGCGATAAAAATGGCAATCACACCGCTGTAAGGTGAATCATTCTGCCGGGGGCCAAAAACATTGAAATAGCGAAGAGATGTTGTGTTTAAACCATATACTCTATGATAAGATACCATATATGCTTCTGCGGCGTATTTTGCAACACCATATGGTGAAATAGGATCTAACCGCATTTGCTCATGTTTGGGTAATGTCGGTGTGTCACCATAAACAGATGAACTTGATGCAAACACAACCTTTTCAACATCACGTATTCTGGCGGCATTTAGAATATTTAAAGTTCCGTTAATATTTACGCTATTACAGAGCTCTGGCATTAATATGGACTGAGGAACGCTGGCAAATGCAGCTTCATGAAAAACAATATCGATGTCTTGCATTAGATAAAGGAGTCTATCATAATCTCTGATATCCGTCTTATAAAAGATAAAATTTGGATGTTTTTGAGCGAGTTCGAGATTCTCCATCCTTCCATTGAACAAATTATCGATTCCTATCACATGAGCGCCTTGAGCAAGCAATTCATCGGTGAGATTACTTCCAATAAATCCTGCGGCACCAGTGACTAAGATTCGTTTTCCTTCATACATAAAATAAAAAATGAATGATCGAAAATGAAATTATGGGTGCATTCCACCTAAAGAAAATCAAAAGAAAAAAAATTTAAAACTGCTGTTATAAGTCTGTTTTAAGAAATTCTTCTAAAGTTGGATTTTTACTATCACGTTCGGAAAGAATGGGATGCTCAATTTTCCAATCAATATTCAATTCAGGATCATCCCATAGGATCCCCCGTTCCAATTGTGAATTGTAATATTCATCTACTTTATATTCAATCTCCGCAATATCTGAAAGGACTGAAAATCCATGTGCGAATCCTGTAGGAATATAAACTTGTAAGAAATTTTCTGCTGAAAGTTCCACTCCCCACCATTGTTTAAATAAAGGAGAATCAGGTCTGATGTCCACAATTACATCCCAAATTTTTCCAGAAATGCATCGAACCAATTTAGTTTGTCCTGGAGAAATTTGAAAGTGTAGACCTCGAACAGTATTTTTCACAGATTTGGAATGATTATCTTGTCGAAAAACAGTTTCGATGCCAATGTCGCAAAATTTGTGGTAAGAATAAGATTCTAAGAAAAAGCCTCGGTTATCATGAAAGACCTTCGGTTTAATCAGCCAAACATCAGGAAAAGGTGTTGATATTTTCTCCACAACTATATATCCCCGATTTCATTGTCAATATTATATTTGTGAAGGAAATCATTAACATTAATACTTTGTTGATTCTCAAAAGATACGATTGCTGCCAGTAAAATCACCATAGTCCAAAAATTATCACGAATGGATGTTGGATGTTCAGTACCAGTTCTAATGGCATGCACGAATTTAGCCACACTGTCGGGCCACCCAGGGGGATAGGTCCATTGATTATCGACATCGCCTATGTTTTCTCCCAATTCTTCCTTTTCACCTTCAATAGAATAAAACACGGGAGATTCATTTTTGGTATTAACAAGTGTTCCCTTTTCACCGTACATGACAAATCGGGTGTGACCGGAGGTGGTGGGTCCGGCAACCGCTTCTTGGTTGGCGGTGAGATGCCATTCTGTGCCGTTTTCAAAGGTTACATTCAGAAAGAGCGATGAATAACCAAGAATTTTGGAATGAGGCGGTCGGATAAATTTCGCCCAGACCATCTGGGGCTTGGAGTTCAAATAATATCGCATAGAATCGATAATATGCACATACCAATTGAAGGCACTGATATAGAGATTTTGCTGGCGCCACCACTTTTTGAAATGATAATTGTTCTGCGAGAATTCTGAATTCACCAAAAAGACGCGTCCTAATTTTCCACTTTGCACGGCCTGAAAAATAGCTTCAACACGAGGGTTCCACCGATACTGTTGATTTACGGCAGTAATTATTCCCTTCTCTTCAGCCAGGCGCTGAGCTTGTATCACGTGGCGAAACTGATCGATGGAAACGCATAAAGGTTTTTCCGCCAACACGTGAATACCCCGCCGAACAGCATCAATAATGTATCGTGCATGGTATTGTGGGGGTGTTGCGATTACAACTGCGTCAATTTGATGGTTATTGTAGGTTTGTTCGATTGTAGAATATGTTTTAAGGTTTGGAAATTTGTATTTGGATAATTTGTCAAATGATTGAGGGTTTGGATCTGCTACAGCGATTAGATCGACGTTTGGGTCATTTTGGAGTGCATCCAGCCATCGGGGGGCAATGTGTCCGCAGCCGATAAGTGCGAATTTTATCCGTAGAAAAGAAGAAGTCATAAAGAAAAGAATTTTTGTTAAGTTAAAATTATTGTTATAAAAGCCAAACATATAAAAAAGAAAATGTAATGATTAACGATTTACTGATCCATTCGACAAATAAAAGATTATATATCGACATTATCCGTTTTAGCTGTATTCAAAATAAAGTAATGATGGATGTGCGTAGTTCACAGAATTGCATGACATGTATTTTAAATAATATTTAAAAATCAAATCATATTTCATTACTGGAATAATTATGCTTTTAATTGCAATTCCAAAATCTGCAAGTACTTCATTGATGTCTACTCTTGGGAGATTGCATAATATTCCAGCAAAACAAATTTATTTTCCAGATGCTCCCGTTCCAAAAGAAACCAAATTTCTTCATAAATTACATGGCGATATTAGACAAATAGATGATGAAACTGTAAAGAAATTCCAGAACGCACATATTATATTTAAGCAGCATATTTTTCCATCTCCTAATAATATTCAGAAATTGAAAAACATTAAAAAGGTCATCTTATTGCGGAAACCAAAGGCTATTATCGAATCTTATTTTCGAACTCAAAAAACTCGACTCATGAGTAATATTGCTTCTATATATGAATATGAAGACCAGAAATCTTTTGAAGATTATATCTTAAAGAAAGGAATATTGGAAGATTTATCCATTTTCTACAATCAGTGGTCTTCTTGTTCTGAAAATTCTTTGATAATACACTATCAAGATCTTATTTTATCTCCAAATAAGGTGATCAACCAGATCGAAGAATTTTGGAGTCTTCCTATAACAAATCGTAAAATATTTTTGGATAAGAAGCGATATACCAGAACGGTCCCTGGAATTGTCTCGATAATGGAAACGATAAAAAAAATCAAGACATTTCTACAACATAGAACAAGGGAGGGAAAAATCAAGAAATTATTAATCTTGACATTAAATATTTCAATAAAATACTGTTTTTCAAATGAATTGTGGGATTTAAAAAAGAAGGGATTCTTTGATTTGAAGCAATTTTTCTTACGTCTTAACCAAGATATTTTGAGGTTGCGAAAGACATTATACTCTTTCAGACCGAGAAAAAATTAAATCAGTTAAATCGGTTAGCGACAGACGCTATTTGAAAGTTAAAATAAACTGTTTGTATTTTTAATTGTTATCAAAATATGATTACAGATATCTCTTACTGCTCCATTTCCCCCTTTTTTTGCCGAGATATAATCAACATTTTCTTTTATCTGCTCTTCTGCATCCAGAGGGCATGCTGAAAATCCGACCTTTTTAATTGCTGCTAAATCATTCACATCATCGCCAATAAATGCAATATTTTCCATAGAAACTTTATTTTCTTTACAGAAAGAATTCAAAGTTTCCAACTTATTCTTACAGCCAAGATACACCTTATCAATCTTCATTTTTTTGGCTCGGCTTGTTACAATACTGCTATTTTCTGAGGTCATTAACACAGGAGTGATACCTTCTCTTCTTACTAACTCAAGACCATGGGCGTCTCTGGTGTTAAATTTTTTGATAAATTCACCTGATTCGGTATAATACATCCCACCATCAGTAAGAGTGCCATCCACATCGAGAATGAGATATTTTATTTTTAGAATAGAATCTGGTAAAGAATTCTTTTTTTCTTTCTGAATTTTTCGTTTTAGCAGTTGTTCTACAATTAACCAATCAGATAGTTCATCGATTTCATAATAAGTTTCTTCTCGCATTTCAAAAAAGGTTATCTTTCCACTAATACGACAATTGCTTTTTAATATATTCTGCCGCGAAGACAGATAAAAAGCTCCATTCTCAACCAAAAAACCGTTGAAATCTTGTCTTCGTGGGCGATTTTCATAATCGTAATTACTCGGATGGATATTTCCATTTCCATCTTCTTCCCAAATAAATCTTTTCTGTCTAACAACCGAAAGTAACGAATCACAACGAGTTTCTAAAAGTTTATGAAAAGCATTATCTATATCTGAACTTGAAATTAAAGGAGACGTTGCCTGAATAAAAAAAACGTAATCAAATGAATAAACTTGGCAGAATTCTAGTAATACAATCTCACTTGAAGAGGTATCAGTTGCACTTTCTTTTGATCGCCCAATTACATGAACTTTATTATTGTTATCAAATTGATTTTCAATGGTTTCCTTAATGGTTGAACTATCAGTAGATATAAAAATATCGGATATTATGTTTGCTGATAAAGCAGCTTCAATACTCCAAAAAACTAATGGTTTACCTGCTATATTCTTAATATTTTTTAGTGGGATTGACTTACTATTACCACGCACGGGAATGAACGCTACAACCTTAGGAATTTTTTCCTCATTCATTTAATCACCCTATTATTTATCAAATCAAAAAAGTTCAATTAGATGTTTAAGAAGTAAAAAATAGTTATATAAAATCATGCATTATTTATATTCTTTTAATTTTTTTAAGCTTTTTTCGCTGTTCTATCTCCATTTCATCTAATACTGATGGTTTATTTTGAAAACATTTATGGATTGCCTGTAAATCCCGTACTAATTTTCGTAAACCTCCTGGTTCTAAACTTGCAGCATGATCTGTTCCTTTCCATGTTCGATCCAATGTAAAATGACGTTCAAACCATTCCGCCCCTAAAGCATAAGCGGCCACATCTGCAGCGATTCCCAAATGATGACCGGAAAATCCAACTGATTTCACCCTAGGACCGTATTTTTCCAAAAGTTTTGGTATTTCAAGTAAATATACCTTTTCAAATGGAACAGGATAACCGGAAGAACAATGATATATAACTAAATCTTGATTTCGATTCCGTTTTTCAAAAAATTGAATGATTTCTTCGATTTCTTCTTGAGTCGTCATACCTAAAGAAAGGTGAATCTCCCCTGGATAATTTTTACAGACATAATCCAAAATTTCAAAGTTAAGATTGGTGGCAGAGGGTATTTTAATCATTTCTGGTTCCAAGGATATAATTTCTTTTGTTGAAGTCATATCCCAAACGGAACAAGAGTATTTTATCTCTATTTTTTCCGCATATTTTTTCAGCATTTCATGGGTTTCAATATCAAATTCTAAAAATTCACGATGAAGCCCATAGGTTTCTCCATAACTGTTATAAGGAACAGGATGTGGTGCGTTATATTCTTCTTCACTGAGCAATTCTTTCGGATTTCGTTTCTGAAACTTTACAACATCCGCATTTCCAAAGATTTTAGCTACTTTAATCATCTCTTTTGCAATTTCGGGATCTCCTTTATGATTACAACCGATCTCAGCAATTACCTTAGGATATTTCATATAATTTTTAATTTTGGATGTAATAAATAATTAATGTTTAACAAGAAAAAAAATACGGAAATTCTGTGTTCCAATTAACTACTACCTGAATTTAAGGTTTTTAATGATTCAATACATCCGTTTTCAATCAATTAAAAAATCTTTAAATATATCATTTTTCAAGGAATTTGCGATATTTTTTGGAAAAACAACATCGATAATGTATCTTATATCTTCTTTCCCTAAGATATGAAAAGCAAAAAGAACAAATATATATAAGATTATTAATATGGATGTTAATATTATTGAAACCAAAAGTGAATGGGAAAATTTGGTCGACAGAAATGATACAAAAATAAATATTATGAGTATTATAAGATTTTTAACTTGTGGTTTCTCCATTTTTCCAACATAAAGTTGCTTTTGTGTGTAAAATCGAATAATTATGGTTCCTACCATTCCTGCGACCCAATTTCCTAAATCAAGCGCAATAATGTTAAGGTCTTTAATCAAGAATATCCAACAAAACAGCGAAGATAAAAATAAACTTAACGTATAAATTGTGTAGGTTTTCATTTTTTCTGCAGCAATGAGTAGATGAGTATAGGCGCCCATCATTGGAAAATTGAATAAATACAACAAAGATCCATAGAAAAAAATCAGACCTTTCTCAAAGTATATATCTCCTAAAAAAATAGTTAAAAAATTTTCTGCCAATAGAATCCCTCCAATGATAATACTCCCATTTAACACTAGTAAATATTTTTCAAATCGATTTATTTGTCGGTTAATCCTGTTGAAATCTTCCTGTTTTATGAGTTTTGTAAAATTTGGGATTAATAAGAATCCTAAGGTTTTTTGTAATTCTCGCAATAATAGAAATAAATTTGCAATTACTGAATATACACCTAGCAACTCATTATCGAAATACTGCAAGAAAAAGAATGGGCCTAAGTTCGTCTTAAGAGTATTCACCCCAATTGGGAGTAAAAAAATAAAATTAAGTAAGAAAAGTCGTTTGAATAATACTGGTTTAAAACGAGTGAAAACAAAGTCATTTTTCATGAATAAAAACATTCCAAATTTAATTAACTCTGTTAAAGTTTGTCCTGCGAGAAATAAAAGAAAATCATGAAATAAAAATACCGAAGCCAAGGAAAAAGCTATACCTAAAATCCCACCTACCAGGTTAGGAATTTCTGTTTTAACGACATTTAATTCTGCCCGAAAACTAAGATTGTAAACCATATTAATTGAATAGATAAAAAATTTAATAAATAAGATAAAAAAAATCCTTGTAAGTTCTCTGTCACTTGGTATCAAATCACTTTTAACTTGCCAAAAGAAGAGAATAATGGTAATTCCTGAAGAAATAATTGTAAGTCCCATTTTTGTAATGAAAAATGTTGTGAATACATCGTTCCGCTCTGATTTTTCTTTTTCTGCTAAAACTTTTATATAGGGTTTTTCCAATCCTAAGGCGGAAAAAAAAACAAAAAAACCCATTAGAGAAATTGCGATTTTTTGATAACCAAATTCATCAGGTAAAAAATAATTAACAGCAATAAGAAATAGAAAACTTTGTAATAACCGGGTGGTTGTTCGGGAGATTAATACAAAAAGACTTTTTCTACCAATCATCAATAATAAAATTTGGTATGAAGATTAAATTTTTCTCATACAAATGAAGAAAAAAAAAAACTAAATTACTCGGTACAAATATATATCCCAAATGGAATTATTGTCACTGAAAAGTGAGATGAATTGAAGGTTATTTTGATTATTGTTCTTAATTTCAACCGATGATAAAATATAATTACAATTAAGATCATATAAGGCTGTAACATTTAGTTCCAAGTTATTAATTACACCTGCACGTTCTTTTGTCCACATAAAATCTTTTCCTAATTCATCTACCATGATATAGCATCGTGAGGCTCCACCATTATAATAATTTTGAAGTATAATATTCTTATTTAACTCATTTTGAATCAGATACTGGAATTTATTTTTATATTCAAGTGGATAATTGGGAAAGTAACCATCTATAGTGTAAAAACCATTAAATTGGGCAATTGAAGGATGAAAACCAATGCAGCCCACTCGATATTCCTCAAAATCGAGCCCAATTTCTTCATGAATCCTTTGAAATTGAGATTGAGCGAAAAATTCATCAAATCTTTGTGGGGGGTGAAGAGAACCATCTAAAACAGAATGATTATATCCAATATTTTGTGAGAATAAAAACAAAATTTGAATCAATATTAATGTTGAAATTATAACTGTTGAAATTTCTTTAATATTTTTATTAAAAACATTTATTTTTTTATTTAACTTTAATTTCTCCTTTTTCTGATTTAGTTCATGAAAAATCAAAAGGATATTTTGAGAAAAAACGATATACCAAATCGTAGGAAATAGAAAGAAAAATCTGGTAAAATTAAATTCTCTTAATATGGTTATTTTCGATTTTATTAAATTTATCAAGGAAAAACTCCAAAATCCGTAAAAAAAAGAGAAAAATCCGATAATTATTAATCCATAAATAATTATCGACTCAGTTTTCTCCAATTTAAAAAAGCTTTGATGTTTCTTGTACTGAATGTAAAAATTTTTTAAAATTAATGCAAAAGCAACTACTGAACTTATACCAATTGAAATATATTGAAAACTTGGTGCATGATAATGTCCAAAAATAAAAATTGAAAGTGATTTTTCTATACTTTCAATAAACGATGTATCGGTATTATGAAAACTTGTTCTTTGTGATTGATAGTTCGAGGAAAAAAACATTGATTGAATTAGTCGGTATTCTATACTAATATAAATTATGACCATTAGTATAATTGCATAAAGAAAATTTTTATTAAATTTCCGCGTATGTAACCAGTCAAAAAGCAAAAAAAAAAACATAAACGTTAAAAAGAAGACAAATGCAAGTGCAAAAATAGTAAAAAAGGGAATAATTGCAATAAAGAGCCAGTCTTGCCATTTAGATTCCCCATTTTTAACATTTAAGAAGCATAATAAAGCTAAAGGTTGACCGGCAACTGAAAGAGATCCAGGTGCCCAAAATGGAAGAAGGGCAAAAGTAGTGGCCACTCCTACAGAAATAAAGACTGAAGATTTCTCTAAAAAATATTTTCTCAATAAAAAAAACATTCCGAAATAGGCGGTATAGTGGATAATTATTTGATTAATCAAATATGCCAAATAAACAGGGAAGATGTACTCTAACAGAACCAAAATTCTCCAACTGGAAGGATAACTTAAACGGGGTAATCCATTCAAGGCATTTTCTATGATTATTTCATTACTGGAAAATATTTTCCCGCTTTCAACTAAGATTTTTATGATTATATAATTAGAATCCCAGTTATCATGAATGATTATATAAGAATGTTCATAATTAATTATAAATGGAAGTAAATAAAGTAAAACGATAAAACACCCCAGAAAAAGTATAATTTTTTCCTTTTTCTGCATTTTACTTGGCGAATTATTAACTTGAAGATTGTATTTTCCCGTTTGATCCATGAAAATTAGCTCCAATAATCTGATTAAATTTCAAGATAGCTATTAAAGGGGAAAAAAACTTTAAAGGATTATAGATCGAAAAATGAATTTAACTATTTTTTTCATTATTTAACAGATTATCAGTTAGCGAATTTTGGTTGAGTAAATTATCCTATTTGCCGAAAAATTGCCAAGCACCTCACACTATCTTATAGTGAATCTTTTACTATCGCTTTCCTGTTTGATGGTTAAGTACACCGACACAGTAAACGTTAGAACATTCACTATGTCTCGGAAGCTTCACGATAACACTGTGAAGCGATAATGCTTTTTGGTATCATACCTTAGAAAAATAAGTAGGCTAATCATTAGACAATTAATTTCTATACTGAATGATGAAAAATATGAGAAAAATTAACAAATGAATTTTTCATCTTTATATTTCCCATTCAGAGAAATTTAATCCAGTTAAAGACATAAGCAATTGGTTTTTTTCAACAAAATAGTCATCCAGTTTTTTTTTTGTTATACTATTCATCTTAGGATAGCCATTTATTTTCTTTTGATTTAATTTTACAGTTTTTCTATAAAAATTAGCAATATAACCATCAGAATTCACGTATTTTTTCCCAATATTTCTTAGTTTATCAAGTATAAATTGAATGCTTCTATTTTTTGGGAGAATTGTTTCATTTTTTTTAATTGATGGATCGATTATAAAATCTAAATCAACTTTGAGAAAATCGAAGATTTCACTTACAATTTGTTGTGGATTGTTGGTATATTTTTCAAATGTAGTGAAATACATATTTTTTTTTGGGAAAAATTCCAAAAAATTTTGCACATGCCTGTAATACATACTTCTTTCGATATAACGAGATTTTTTAGGCTCTAATATTGATTTATCATTATCAAATATCAATTCTTCAAATGTTCGTTTTTCAGTTCCTTTCCTAACCACGTGCCAATATTCAGAATATGTTCGCTCAGTAGGATTTCGAAAAATCCAAATTAATTTTACTTTGGGGATGACCGATGCAATTCTGGCTGCATATTCTGATTTAAGACAATATGCCGGCGTCTTTTCTCCAATTGCTTTTTCATTATTCCAATCAGCGAATTCCTTTTCATAGTATTTAATACCTTTTGAATAATTCAATTCATTATCAAAAAAGTGTACTTCATGATCAGCAACGAATATCTCAGGATGTTGCCCTAATTGAAAAGCTAATGTACTTGTTCCAGATTTCATGGCACCTACTATAAGAAAATTAGGTAAAATTTCATTACACCTCGAAAATCTTAATATTTTTGGTAAAGCATAATAGAGTTAAAATTTTTTACTAATACTAACTAACAAAAATCAACATTTAAGAAACAAGAAAATTTTAAACTAATAAACGGTTAATGCTGTATTAATTATGCAGTTTATGTTTATAACAGGTATGGCGCGATCTGGGACAACCTTACTCGATAAATTATTATGTAATCACAGTGAGATTTCAGTTTTATCCCAACCTTTCCCCTTTCTTTTTGTAGAAACGAAAAAAAAATTCTATCAATCAATCAATTATAATGAGAATTATTTCTTTCTTAATCATTATTTTCAAGAAAATAAATATCAGATTGAAGATTTGAATGTGTTTTTAGATAATTTCATTTTCCGTAAAGCGCACTTATTAGATATCTTTAAGAAAATGGAAAGCTATTCAGGTCAGTATACGCATTTAGAAAACTATCATTCCTTAATAAGTAATTTAAAAAATCTCTCCTTCTTATCCGTTTTTCAAGAATTACAAAAACAAATGGCGCACAGAGAAAATACCAGTATCTTTGGATCCAAAGAGGTTCATTGTGAAGAATTTATACCCTATTTGGTTTCAAAAGATTTTAAATGCATCATAATTATTCGAGATCCAAGAGCAATTATCTCTTCAATTAACTACGGAAAAGGAAAAGAATATACAGGAGAGAAGCGCCCCCTTTTAGTCAATATACGAAATTGGAGAAAAAGTGTAGCATTTGCCTTACATCTTGATTCAAATCCAAACTTTCTTTTGATAAAATACGAAAATCTAATAATGAATCCCTATGAAGAACTGGGAAAAATTACATCGTTCTTAGATATTAAAAAGTTTGATCCTAAAGTTTTTAAGAATGGAATTCATGATCAAAAGGGCAAAATATGGAAAAGCAATTCATCATTTAGCGGTAGCGAATTTTTATCCACTGCATCTTTAAATATATATAAATCGATTCTCCCTACAGAGGTTATAAAATATATTGAAGCTCTGTGTTTCCCCGAAATGAATGCTTTAGGTTATCAATGCGATTATGTGGATAAAATAGATAGAGATTTTCTTCGATCATTTAAAGAACCTTATAAATTAATAAGAAAAGAATTTGATCATAATTATTCTAGTTCGATTATAAATATTGAAAGTGAAATTAAAAGACTTGAAATTTTGGAAGGGGGTATATTTGATAACAAAATATTGCGAGAATATTTAATTTTTCCAGATCTTTATAAAAAATATAAGAAATTAAGTACACGACATGATTAATTTACCTATTTTTAGAATGAAGGTAATTTACTACGATTTCACTAATTTTCTCTGCTTGTTTTTCTGTAAAATAAAAATCATTAAATAAGTTTACAATTTGACTATGTAATTTTTTAGAATTTGGAGAATGTCGTTTTCCAAAAATATGGGAAATCGAAGCATAATGTGAACTTGCAAAAAGTCCCGCTTGGAAAATTAAATGAATTAATTTTTCTTTATCAGGAACTAAAATGTTAAATCGCCAATTCTGATAATCCTTTTTTAGCTGATATTCACTGGGAATTCTTGAAGTATAAATAAGATTAATTTTCTTTTTATGCAGCTTCACCGACTCGCAATGATTTTTTACTTTTTCCTTATATTCTTCAAAAGAAATAGAGGGAGAAGCCGTTTCCAACCAAAGAGATTCAGAATACTCAAAGATTTCATTTCTCTCAATTCTTGATTTATATTGATTAGTTATTTCCTGCAAAGCTGATTCAGAAAATTCTAAGATTTGTCTTGAATATTCATAATTTTCTTTAAGATAACCAAAACCTCCTGTTCCAATATCTGCGTATTTTGCATAACCTGTGCTATATAGGATTAAATCTGCATGATTATGGCTTGAAATTGAAAAATCAGGAATAGCTAAACAAGAATCATCGACTATAAAGAGATCTGCCTTTAATCGTTTTAATTTCCAAAAAAAATAGTTAAGATCACTTAGATACCCATAGGTTCTAACCACAATTATCCCAGAATAATCAGAAGGGTTTTTTTCTACTCGAGACAGGACAGCTTCTTGATCAATTAAATAATCTTGTAGAGATATATCAACAAATTCAAAAGATTGGCCTGCTTTTAGCAATGTCAATGGAACAATTGGACATATATTAGCAGGTATTAAAAATTTGCCATCAAAATTATTTGATTTCAATGTGTTATAAAGAATTGTTGAAGCCCGTGGTTCGTATAATATTATCATATCTATACCATTTTCTGATTTATTTTAAATTGTTCATAATAACTGACTTCATTGAGGATTCTAGAAATGTAGATGCCTAAAGTTCCAAGAGAAAATTGAAGTGAGCCTGCAATCAATAAAAGAAGCATTATAGTTGATGCCCATCCAGCAACTGTATATTTTCCTAATAAAGAATTAATAAAAATATAGATTAATCCAGTAAATCCAAATACAATATAGAAAATTCCCATCATACTAATTAATTTTAAGGGAATAGTAGAATGATTGATAATTAAATCATAAAAAATAGATAAATGTTTAAAGAGATTATAGTTTGATTTCCCATATTTTCGTTTTTTGTGTTCAATTTCAACTCCAACGACGTTCTTTGTATTTTTTAAAATTAAAGCAATTAACAATGGATTTGGGGTTTTTTCTTTGATGATTTCGTCAATGATCTTTCGTTTTATCAAATCCATAGCACCAAAATGTAAATCTCTTGGTTTTTTGAAGATAATTGTAATTAATCTATCGAGATAGTCGCTAGCAATTTTCTTAAAAAAAGGTTCATGTTTCTGCATTCGGGTACCAGTAACAACATCCGCATTTGTTTCTTCCATTTTTTTGATCAATTTTGGAATTTCTGAAGGCGGATTTTGCAAATCGTCATCCAATGTAATAATATATTCCCCGGAAGCGTGATTAAACCCACAGAGTAATGCATTATGTTTACCATAATTGCGCATTAGTTGAATAATTTTGACCCGTTTATCTTTTTCGTGAAGATGCACCATCTTTTGCCAAACATTATCTTTACTGGCATCATCCACCATTATTATTTCAAATTGTGGTGTTATTTGTTCAAAGACAGATAAAATCTGCTCATATAACTCTTCTATACTCTTTTCTGAATTATAAACTGGAATAACAAGAGAATATATGCAGTTGAATGATTGTTTTTTTTCCATGAAGATCATAAACCTTCTTTATATTTATTTATAATTTTAAGACATTCTTCTAGAGTTTTACCTTTTAAAAAAACTAAGAATTATTGTATATTCCATTCATCTATTTCTAATCCAGTCAATTGGATCAATTTTTTATTATATTCAAGATAATATTTTTGGAGCTTTGATTTAATATCTAAACTCATCAAGGGATATTTAAAATCATTTTTTTGATTTATTTTTACAATTTTTCGGTAAAAATCGGCAATAATGCCATCAGATTTAACTATTTTTTTCCCAAAATTTCCTAATTTGTCGAAAATTTTCTGTATTTTTACACTTTTTGGAATTACCGTAACATTCTTTTTAACAGAAGGATCGATTTGAAAATTTGGATTAACTCCAAGAAATTTGAAAATTTCTTGAGTGATTTGAATTGGAGATGAAATAAATTTTTCAAATGTGGTAAAATACATATTTTCTTTTGAGAGATATTTCAAAAAGAATTCTACGTGTTTATAATATAAACTTCTTTCTATATATCGACATTTTTCAGGATTTAAAATTTCTCCATTCTTATCCAATATAGAATCTTTAAAATTTTGAGTTTCAGCACCTTTTCTAAAAGCGTGCCAATATTCAGAATAAGTTCTTTCAACAGGGTTTCGAAAAATCCAAATCAACTTAACAGATGGAAGATGAGTGGCGATTCTTTTTGCATATTCCAATTTAAGGCAATATGCTGGTGTTTTTTCACCGATTTTTTTTTCATTTTGCCAATTTCTAAATTCATGTTCATAGAATTTTATTCCCTTTGAATATGATACTTCATCGTCAAAAAAATGAAGTTCGCGATCCGCCATAAATATGTCTGGATGTTGCCCGAGTTGGAACGCTAAAGTGCTTGTTCCCGATTTCATTGCACCAACGATAAGAAAATTAGGTAAAATTTCTTCCCACCTCAATAACAAAATATCTGAATTAAATATATTATGATTTATTTTTATTATTTGTATAACTTCATATACGAAAAATCTCCAATTAAAAAAAGAGTAATCACATCCCTTGTTAAAGAATAATTGCTTTTATTTTTGTTCCATAAAGATCATAACCCTTCTTTACACTTTTTAATAATATTAAGACATTCTTCTTGAGTTTCGCCTTTAATAAAAATATATCCGTATCTTTCTGCCATATTTCTAACAATGTCTTTATCAATTTTTGCTATAGGACCAATTCTGATAATATTGGATGAATATTCTTTTTCAATATTTCTGATTATAGCAACATCTCTTTTATTTAAGACCCATCTAAATAGACCAGCAATATTATTATTCTTAATATGAATTTGAGGTGGAATATTATTTGCAGTATTGATTATTTGTTTGATAAAATCGACTCCCGTTGTCAATTCTACCAAATCAGATCTGAAATCACCTCCCATTCTACCTGCAATTTCAATTATTTTTATTTCTCCTTTATTATTAACTCGAATCTCTGAATGAGACGCACCATATCTAATTTCTAAGGCATCTAGTGACTTTTTAACAACAGAGATTACTTTTTTTAAATTTTCTGATGAAATTCTCCCTGGAGTTAATTGTTGTCTTTCGATAAAATAAGGCCCTTTTGTATAAAATTCTTCAGTAATTGCAAGAAAATAGTGATTTCCTTCAAAAGAGATCATTTCTACGCTGTATTGAACCCCCTCAAAATATTCTTCTATAAGATATTGATTTGAAAATGAAACCTCTTTAATTTCAAGAATCCCATTTTGAAAATCATTAAGATTATTGATTCGTTTTACTCCTCGACCACCAGATCGATCTAATGGTTTAATCATGAAAGGAAGTTCAAAGTTGTCTGGAAAATTAGAATTTGAAAATTCGCGAATCTCAAATTTAGGACATGGCAAATTAAATTTAGACAATGTTCTACGCATTTCATATTTATTTGTAGAAACTATTGAAGAATGAAGACTATTTCCTATCAAATTTAAGTGATGTGCAATATAATTTACCGTTGGAACAGCTAAATCTGAACCAACAGATATAACTGCTTGAGGTTTAATTTTAAGGGCATATTTTAATATTCTTTCCTTTTCTCGAATACTAATAGGATAAAAATAATCTGCATGTTCACGTGCGATTGCTCCTTGTTCCCATGCAAAGACATGAGTCTCAAAATCCATATTTTTCGCTTTTACTACCAATTGATCTTGGAATTCATTTGCACCAATAATGATGATTTTTTTTACCATTTTTCACCATTCCTTTAATTATCTAGGGAAATATCATAAATTGAATATAGTGATACCTAAAACAATTAATACTAAACCAATTAATTTGTATCGATTTATTTTTTCTTTAAAGATAAATTTACTATAAAGGAGGATAAAGATATACCCAAAAGCTTGAACCATTGGGGCGTATTTTAAATCAAGATATCGATACGCCCAAATAGATAAAAATGTACTTAAAAAAAAGAGCCCATAGGCACTAATTACATGAATATTTAAATATTCTCTAATTTTTGATGAATATTTCTTCTTTGAACTAAATTTTAATAAAACTTGAGAAAATGAAGCAATGAAAACTGATAATAAAAGAAGCCAAAAATAGTTCATTTAATTTCTCCCCGAGCAATAAATTGAATACCAATGAAAATTATCAAACAACCCAAAAGATTTAACCAACTGATCGATTCTTTGAAAACTATATAGGCCCATAGCATGGTCCAGAAGAGAACCATTCCTTTATGAGAAAAAGCAGTCATCAAACTATGTTTTTTGAGTATTATTTGCCAGAAAAAAGCATATACAGCAAGTAAGAAAACGATCAAACCGTATAAAAGGACAAATTCTAATGAGAGAAAATTAAATTGGGCAGAGAATTTTGCTAATAAACTTATCACTGAATAAAATAGAAAGATTAAATGTAATTCGAGATATTTCAAAAAAATTCGGATAGCATGTTTCTTTTTTTCCGTTTCTTTTTCTGTTTCAAATCCTATGGTTGCATCTTCAACCAATTCGTTTTGTTTTTCCATAATCACAAACCATTATATTTGGAAATTAAATCATGAATTGTTTCAGTGATTCTCGATAAATCAGCGTGCGTAAGATATAGATGTAAGGGAAGACGAATAAGACGTTTTGAGATATCATCTGTAATGGGAAGATCTTCTTCACTAAAGCCAAATTTTTGACCCATTGGAGAAGTATGAAGAGGTATATAGTGAAAGACAGCTCCAATACCTTTTTTTTTCAATTCTCGAAGAAGAAAGTCCCGTAAATCTCCAGATTTACAGATGATATAAAATATGTGATAATTTGGTGAACAGTATTCAGGAATAGTGGGTAGTTGAAGAATACCATTTTCTTCCAAATCCTTTAAAGATTGATTATAGAAATCATATATTTGTTTTCTTTTTTCAAGAATCACATCTAATTCTTCGAATTGAGCCCATAAATACGCAGCCAGTAAATCAGACCCAATGTAACTTGAACCAAGATCAACCCAAGTATATTTATCCACTTGTCCTCGGAAAAATTTGCTCCGATTGGTACCTTTTTCCCGGATAATCTCTGCTCTTTCGAAATATTCAGGATTATTGATTAAAATTGCCCCACCTTCACCACATTGATAATTTTTCGTCTCATGAAAACTATAACATCCAATATCTCCAAGAGTTCCTAAATAGCGGTCTTTATATTTTGCGTTGACCCCTTGGGCAGCATCTTCGACCACTTTTAAATTATTTTTTTGGGCGATTTTTAAAATTTCATCCATTTTGCATGAAATTCCTGCATAGTGAACTGGATAAATAGCTTTTGTGCGAGATGTAATTTTTCTTTTAATGTCTTCAGGGTCAATATTAAGAGTATGAGGATCAATATCAGCAAATCGAATTCTAGCACCTCTTAAAACAACAGCATTTGCGGTTGATACAAATGTATAAGAAGGCATGATAACTTCATCTCCGGGCTTAAGATCAAGTAAAATTGCACTCATATCTAAAGCTGCAGTACATGAAGTAACAAATAATGCTTGAATAGCATTAAATTTGGATTCAATAAAGTTTTTCACCCTTTTACAAAAGATTCCATCCCCACTTATATGAGAATTATCAATAGCTTCTTTCATATAGTTAAATTCTTTTCCGGTGAAATATGGCTTATTAAAGTTAATTTTAACCATTGTAATCCATTTTAATCGATAATGTTTGCATTAATCTGATTTTTCTTTAAAGAGTTTCGATTAAAAAAAAATTTATAATTTATCTGATTATTATTCGTTCGTATAATTCTTTAAATAATTTAATTATTTCATGAATTCTTTCAAAAAATTTAATTGGAGAATAAAAATCATGTAAATATGATATTAAATGATAATAAGAGCGTATTTTAAAAGGATTTGTTTTATATGCCATAAAAATAATTTTTTTTGCCGTTTTTTGATTATGAGCCAAGCATAATAATTCAAAAATTTTAAAACAATAAAATACATATACATCAGCATCGTCAGAGATATAATTTTTATATTTTCGCCAAATATAGAGATAGGCTTTAATTTTAGTATATGGTTTTTTTATTAGACTCTCATATGTAATACTCGCTTGATGAAAATAATGATTAAGCAATGGTCGATTAACATACTCAAATTCATAATATAATGCAATTCGAATCCACATTTCATAATCTTGATGCCCTCCTTTACGTAAAATTTCACTTTCATCAAAAAGACCCGTTTTTTCAAAAACTTCGCGTTTTATTAAAGGATAAACACCAATTACCCCTTGAGTCATTAATTTCTTAAAAACACGACCGCGATATTTGGGATAAATTTTCCGACTAAAACTGGGTTGAATAAGATTCATACCTGGGTAAACTAGCCCCACTTTGGGAGGAGTTTTAATTATTTTTTTATAAAGCAATTCCAAGGTTTCAGGTTCCCAATCATCATCAGAATCAAGTAAAATAATGTATTTTCCTTGAGCTTGCTTAATTCCACGGTTTCGGGTATAATTTGGACCTTGATTTATATTATTGATTAACAACTGAATACGAAAATCATTTTGTATAAATGATTTAACAATTTTAACACTCTGATCAGAAGAACAATCATCTACTACAATTATTTCGAAATTTTGATATGTTTGATGTAAAACTGAATTTATTGCTCGATTAATTGTTTTTTCTCTATTATACACAGGGATTATTACTGAAATCAAATCATTTTCACGCATTTTGATTACTCTTGGATTAATAATTAGAAAGAATTTTTTTAATTGCCATTATTTGATTCTCTAAAGAATTACTTCTGAAAAATTTGTTTAAGTCAATTTGATGTGGGAATGGTTTATTTGATAGAATTTCAACCCTTTCATGTAAATCTTGTGCACTTTTAACAAGTTCAGCATATCCTTTATTGATTAAATCACCCAATTTTACATGAGAAGGTAAATCATAAATGAAAATATAATTCTTAAACATAAGCGCTTCATAAACAGCCGTAGAATAAACGCCAACAACCGCAAAACTTTCACAGAATAATTGATATAAGGGAATTTTGTCATTGTCAATAACTTCAATATTTTCATTTGATGAAAAATATGGCTCTTTTTTCCATTTTAAATATTCACCAGGATGTAGTTTGAAAATTACTTTTTTGGAGGTCAAATGAGAAAATTCAACAGCAAGAGAGCTTAATTCTTTTCCAATAGATCCTTGCGAAATGAAAAGAATTTTTTCAGGTTTTTTATTATTAAATGGAAATTTTTTAAATTGTGATTCAAAATATGGAAAACCTACTGAAAAGATATGAGAGTCGGGAATAGGTAGACTTGTCGCTTCAATCCAAAATTTTCCAAATGAAAGAAAATAGGAAGGAAATATATTAATTTCTATGTTTTTTGGAAAATTATATGCTAATTGATAAGAATTAATTATACCATGCTGAAATTCAATAGTAGGTATATTTTTTTCTTTACATAATTCATTTAGTACCATATTTTGAATAGTATAACCCACCACTTCAATTACAGCTTTAGGATGCAGTTTTGATAATATTTGCTTAAATATAAAGCGGTAAGCTTTGCGTTTACAAAGTATTTTAACCATTTCCTTAGAAATATTTAAATCTACTCCAAATTCTTTTTTAAAAAGTGCATTAATATTTTGGAGCTTTTGACGGTCAATTTTTGTTAATATAAAAGGATTGAGTTTCGCTTGCAAAAATCTTAAAGCAAATACCCAATAATCTAAATATCGAGTTGATTTATTCTTTGGAATCTTCCATCCATGAGTAAATGAAGGAACTTCAATAATCTGATAATTAAAATTGGAATTATCTATAAGAAAATCCGTATAGATTGCCCAATACTCACCATCGATCAGTTTTCTTCGAGGATGATTAAAAACAAGAAGTTCTACCTTCTTTTTTCGCTGAAAAAGTGCACTTTTTTTGGTAAAAATATTTTTGAAATCCCGTAAAAGAACTTTTAGATAACGAATTTTTCGTGTTTCAGTATGATGGCTTTCTTCATCAATGCCCAATTTTAGCCCAATTTTAATAAAAGTTGAATAACGAAGATATTGCCATAATTTCACACCATTAATTTCAAGGTTAAATAGATCTAAATCTTGTTCTAATTTAACTAATCGTGATCTTAAAATTGAGTAATTTGTTTTCATTTTAATTCCTTTATATGCTTAATAAATCCACTTTGCTTAATGAAATTTCTTCTCTAATTTTAATTGCTCATAATGTTTAATATCTCGCATTTTAAAGACCTTAGCAGGATGACCACCTGCTATTGCATATTTTGGAATATCTGAGACAACCACACTACCAGCCTGGATTATTGCACCTTCCCCAATTTTCACATTCCCTGCAACAATTACACGTGAACCCAGCCATACATTATCTTCAATTTCGATTGTTTTTGGAATATAAGTCGAATCATAAGGAATTGCACTTCCAGAATCATAATTGTGTGTCTCTGAAATAATGAGAATGTCTTCTCCAGAGTGAAAATTATTGCCTATCTTCACAGTTCCAGAACCAATTATTTTCATCCCGTTAAAATTCACATTATTTCCTAAAATTGTTTTTTTTGTGACATATGATCTTCGATGAACATGAAGGTTTTTACCAACTGACTGAGCTCGGACTTTAATAATAAGATTATTTTTTTTTTGGAAAATCCACAGAAATGGTTTGATCACAAAGAATTTCACAATTGAGAAAATAAATCCAATTCCCTTTATCATAAGTAGTTGTAAACAAGGTAGAATAAAATTTTTCTCTTTACGATTATATTCCAATTTGTAATGTTGTGAATATAAATGAGTAATTTGATATAAAATAAAATCCTATTTTTTTCAATAGATGAGTAATCAATCTGAATGCTATTTTGGAGTATCTTCTACATGACACGTTTGAACTATTTCCGATTTGCGAAGAATTTTACACTCAATAATTTTTCCTTCAATCATATATATAAGCCTTTAAACGCCCAGATTGAACTTACCTTAAAGTGTAATGCTCAATGTGTATTTTGCTCTATTTGGCATCCTGATTTTCAAAAAGAATTGCAAGAAGAGATGAAAACGGATGAAGTCAAAAAGATAATTAATGATTTGCATGAGTTAGGAGTTCAAGTTGTCAATTTTACGGGAGGGGAGCCAACTCTTCGATCAGATCTGCCAGAACTCATTTCATATGTAAAACGCAGAGGAATGATGCCCACTGTAGCTACGAATGGTTTATCTTTGTATAAATGGATAAAAAACAGTAAATTTAAAGACGTGGAGCTGATTATGGTTTCTTTGGATTGGCCTTTTCCCGAAAAGCACGATCTTTATCGGGGAATTCATATTTTTAAGCAAGCAATTAAAGGTATTCGAGCAGCAGTACTTGAACGAAAAACTGTGATTATATCAATGGTTGTTACCAAAGAAAACCTTCAATATATGGAAGAAATGAGTCGATTAGCAAAAAAACTGGGTGCAATGATTGAAATGCTACCATGCGAAAATATAATTAGAGAGCAAGATACTCCGCATGTTGTGGAAAATATCACATCATTTATTCCTGATTTACATAAATATGCGCAAGAAATCCGAAGATTGGTAAAAAAATACCCAAATATCCTAACAGACACAATTACTGCCGATATTATTGAAGCAGGTGGATTTGGATATCAGAATATGCTTCACTGTGTTTCAGCCAGAGCCTTTTTGGTAATAAATTATAAAGGTGAAGTGGTATTTCCTTGTAAAATTCATCCTATCTTGCGCATTAATGTAAAAAAGCAATCATTATATGATGTTTATCATTCATATGAAGCAAAACAGATCATGGATATAAAGGATGGATTTCCGTTTTGCAAAGGATGTCGTTTGGGTTGTGCCATTGCCACTTCAATACCTACTCGTTGGGCGACTTTATACGAGAAATATATTCGGGCATTCATCAACGGCAATCTTTTTTAGAGTATATGTAATTTTATGTAATGTCTAAAATCAAAAAAAAGTATCACACAGAAACAATTATAATCGATCTTTCCAACCTTTATTTTTTTTATATTCAAAATCGTCATTGACAGATGATTTATACGAAGAATCAAATGGTTCAAGAGACTGGTCATTATAGTTAATACTTCTATCATTTGGATTAGTATATATAATATTTGATTGTAGCGCGCGTAATTTGTCAACAACGATTTCTTCTTTTTTAACTTTATCAGGGTTTAACTTTTTATAAATCATCTTGATAATCATAATTACTAATGCAGCGGCAAAAGAAACAAGTAAATAAAGAGAAAAGAGAGTTCGGCCAAAAATAAAATTAAAGGAAAGATATTCATCATATCCACCATATAATAACCGCATTAATCCCCACATGGCAAAGAATACAACAGATCTTATCATCATTGGTAAGAACTGCTTTTTAGACATTTCACTTACTAATTTCATCATATCAGCATTTATTTGAGCGATTAATTGAGGATTATTCTCAGATTGAGCGATTCTTAATTGATCTTGTAAATCTTGTACCAGCATTTGAGTTTGCATTTGAGATTCTGCAGAGACAGCATATCTGCGTGAAAACCATTGCGAAAACGCAACCATCAACAATGAAATACCCACAATTTGCCAAACAACTTCCGGAGGTGCAATTGTCATTACTATCATAGATGTCAATTATGCAGATGATTTTAATTTTCTTTTTTTATTTGATAAAAGAATACCAGCTTTATATTAAATCGCGTATTGTATCGTTATATGAACAACCAAGAGGAATCAACAGAAAAACATATAATTAAAGAATTAGGTAAAAATGGTTGGTTCCAATTAGTCTTATATTTTTTTTTTGCGGTCTTAATGGTTATGTTAAATATAGGAATTCAAAATTTTCATCTCAAAGTAATTTTTCCTTGGTTGCAACCTAAATTATCAACAATTCCCTTCTTTTATACATTTTATATCTCAACAGATCTATATAACATGCCTGAAATTGTCGGATCCATCTTAGCAGTGGGTATTACATATATTATTAAATTCTTCTTAGACAAATTCTTCGTATTTCAGCAAAGATCAAATCCTCTCAAAGAAACAGGAAAACAATTTACTCTCTATTTTCTTTTTGCAATTATAACTACTCTTGAAAATCTCTTAATTCAATTTTTATTAGGAATTTGGACAAGTATAAGTCTTGATTTCCGAATAATCATTGCATTAACATGTGGATATAGCACTAAATTCATATTAGATAAGAAATTTAGTTTTAAAGAAAGAGAACATAGCAACGAAGGATAAAAGGGATAAGAAGGATAAAAAAAGTAAGAATGACAAAAATAATAAGAAGGAAAAATCCAATAAGAACAATAAAATAGACAAGAAATGCGAAATTCGAGTATTATAATATTAAAAAGAGAAAATAAAAACAGAAAATGAATAGAAAAAGATTGAAAATGATTTCGAATAGCCAAAAATACTAGTTTTATAAATAAATCTTAAAGATTTGTAAAGGAAAATTATTGAAAAACAAAAAATATAAAAAGACTAAAAGAAATCAAAAATCTCTTTTAAAAAAATGGATATTATTCCTACAAATACATTTAATTACATAATCTTAATTTTTTCTAGGTTTTTAAGATTTAACGATCTTTCCATGTTCCATTTCGATTAGTCTTGTACCGTATTTGACCAATCCCTTATCATGGGTAACTATACACATCGTAGTGCCCATTTCTTTATTCAATTGTTTTAGTAATTCCATAATCTGGCGAGCTGCTTCATTATCCAAGTTTCCTGTAGGTTCATCGGCAAATAAAATCCGTGGTTTGTGAATAATAGCTCGAGCAATAGCAACTCTTTGTTTTTCTCCACCAGATAATTCCTTTGGAAGATTATCTTTACGATCAAGCAAATCAACTTTTCTAAGAGCAGAAATAGCACGATCTTCAATTTCTTTGGATCTTAATACGCCCGGCCATAAAACAGCTTCAATATTCTCAATAGCGGTTAGATTTTCGATGAGATTAAAATCTTGAAATACAAAACCTATCTTTCTTCTTCGAATATTACTTAATCTTTCTTCTGTGGCTCGTTCGATTTTTTCTCCATCTACAATTACTGTTCCGTCATCGGGGAGATCGAGACCACTCATAACGTTTAGTAATGTTGTTTTTCCACATCCTGTTGGACCCATAATGATAGTAAATTCACCGGCGTTTATAGTTAAGTTTATATCTGCTAAAGCCCGAATAATATTTCCCCGTAATCGAAACTCTTTTTGAATATTTTCCAATTTAATCATAATTTCTGGCATTTAATTATCCTCCTTATTTTAATTATTTTAAGATCCTTAATGCGACGATTGGTCGTAATTTTAATATTTTTGAATACATGACTAAAATACCCATAATTTGAGCTACAATAAACATTGCTAATGTAATCACAATCGGCCAAATACTAAGTAACGGGCGAGTTTTTATACTATAATCTTCAAATCCTGGAAAATTAGAAGGTTGTGAGTAAAAATATGTAAGTGATGCAGTGGTATGTATTAATACTTCTGCAACAAAAATGAATGAAATAAAAGTAACCCACATTAACTCACCAATAATTATTGTACGAATATTTGCATTAGTATACCCAATGCATTTTAATGTTGCAATTTCCCGTTTTCGATAATTAATTACAATCCAAGCATATAAAATGGAAAGAATAAGCGTAGAAACAATTGATATGGCTAGCATTAAAGTTTCTTGATTTGTTCGAGAAGCGGGATCGCCATAAATAAATGATTCAAAATTAGAAGCCATCCATGCCATAAGTACTGTATACATTAAAGTAAAGACAATAAATCGACGACGGCTCCGCATTGCCATTTTTATAGATTTTCCTATTAGTCGTAATCCCATAATTTAATACACCGTTATTTATTCTTATTGAAATATCATTTACAATCATATATAATTTTGTGTTAATTAATGATCTATATTCTTAAGGATTAAAGACGAAGAAGATCATATGGATTATGAAAAACTTATTTTTGAATTGATGGATACTGAACCAGCTGTTTTTGGTGGAGCAGTAATAAATAAAAATAAAGAATTAGTTTTCCAAACAGAAAACTGGGATTTACAGCAAGATATTGATTCAATTATACAAGCAATAGAAGAAGCAAATAAAGATGAAGGTAAGAATCCTGGAAGAATTCAAATAATGAAGGTAACTTATATGATTGTGGAATTTACACCAGAACGGATTATTGCGACAAATGTTGCTCATAAAGGACACATCATAATTGCTATGCATGAAGGTTGGGCTTTAATAACATATATTGATCCCTCAAAAGGACCTCGTGATGCTTTATTCAATGTTCAAAGTTTTACTCGCCGTTTAATAGAATAAAGCAGATTTTACTTTTTTATCCCTTTTTTAAATTATTTTGTTAACTAGCATTTTATTAATCATTCAATTATCAAATACTTATTCACACTAATTTCATAATAAATTTTCAAGGTAGTTAAGTATAAATAAGGAGAGATATGCAAATAATATAGTGAAATTTATGCATGATAATATATCAAAAGAAGTAAAATTTATCAGCACTCGACATACTTCAAATGAAAAGAAAGAATCTATAATTTCTGTTCCTAGGTTGGGGAGACGAGAAAGTGAACCTCATTCAGAAAATATTTCTTATATTCATGATATTTTAAAGACTAATTTTCCTGAGCATCGTGCAATCTGGGATCTTCATCATTATTTCTACTATAATGGAGAACCTATAAATATTCAATTTGATATATCATTTTTTCTAAATTTAAAAATTGATAATCAATTATCATCATATCATGCTGAGAAATATAACAATAAGGTTCCTGACATTGTTATTAATGTTTTATCAAAAAGCACTTGGAGAAAAGATTTACTTGAAAATGCAGTTATTTGTGAAAATCTTGGAATAAAGTATTATATTGTGTTTTTTGCATATGAAGTTTCACCTCAATTCTACCCACCTCCATTCTTAAGAGTTTATCATTTGAATAATAAAGGAAAATACGAATCTTCTGATATAACTGAAATAATGTATGATAAAGGAGCATTAATTAATCCTAAAGCAAAGTATCATCTGGAAAATGATCTACCTTTTGATGTTGCACTTGAAAGAATTCAGGAAAAATATGATAAAGATAAAGATATTTTTAAAATCATATTTTTAAGACCGAATTCGACTCAAAAATACCTAATGGAAAAAGAAATAGAGAAAGAAAGAGCAGACAAAGAGAAGCAAAGAGCAGACAAAGAAAAAGAAAGAGCAGATAAAGAAAAAGAAAGAGCAGACAAAGAGAAGGAAAGAGCAGAATATGCAGAAAAATTAGTTAAAGAATTAAAAGAAAAACTGAAACAAGAGAATAGATAGACAATTTCAGAATATTAATTAAAATAAGCAAATTTTTTACAATTTTTCATAAAAAATCGATTAATATTTTACTCAAACTTATTTCCACCTATTCGATTTATACTTTTTCAGAACCTTTTAATAGAAAAGAAAGAAAACTATTTTTAATGGAAAAACCGTCTAATGCCTTCAATATTCAAAAGTCTGAGAAAAAAAAATATGAACGTCTTCTTTCTGTCGATATAGTTAGGGGAATTGCAATTTTTGGAGTCCTCTTCATTCACCCAATGATTTTTGGTACATGGTACACAGAAACTTTG
>NZ_JBPLBG010000066.1:0-16838 GCF_054039255.1 Candidatus Harpocratesius sp. | reverse complement strand
GTCAAATAAAAAGTGATCTACAATATTATAACAAAGATACAGAATATTATTATTCAATCAGATCTATACGCGATATTGTTGCATATGAGTGGTTTGGTCATGGTGGTTCAAATCGTGAATGGATAATTCAACAAGAAAAATATAATAATGATTTTAAATATAAAGAATGGCAAGAAGTTGGTAGAATTTATCCATCTGAAATCAATTCTCTTTGGGGTGATTTATCCTCAGGAAATTATAATTATCATGTTTTTATGGATAATGCAATAATTTTGACATTCGCATGTCAAAATTGGGGAACAACATTATCTATAAATCCGATTATGGGGTCAGCATTTGTAGATGATGCTTATGCATCCAGTTGGGTTGGTTTTACTATAGATCTACCACAAGATATAACCGATGATTGTTCCGAAGCGTTTTGGTATGAATTTTGTTCAATCGGAAAAAATGTTGAAGATGCAACGATCGCTTTATGCGATATTTCATCAATTTTTAGTTATGATGTTAATTGTGGTGTTTATGGCTCAATTACACAAACATTATAAAAAAACACTCTATCAAAGGAGGAAAATTAATCATGAAAAATCAAAAAAAAAAAGTAAAAAGAGAAAAATTGTCTAAATACTCATTTATATTTTATATGGGTGCGATTCTTATATTTACAACTTTTTTTCAAATCCAAGCCATTCCTTATGTAAATGCACTTTCTACTGGATTAAAGCCAGGAGATGTTATCGTTTATGATTTTTTTGATGTAGAATCTTACTACAATTCAAATATGACCCTACTTGACTATTATGAATATCAAGATAAAGTAGTAGAAAATATAACAGATATTAGAAAAGTAAATGATAGTATAGAAATTTACTCATTGTACAGAGCTTTCAACATGAAAGATTTTGAAACTGGTTTAATAATTCTTAATTCATCCAGTCCATTGGGAATGGGATACATCCCTAAAGAATTTATTGGATTTAATTTTTCAGATTCAGCATTTTATGACTATCTTAATATATATTTTAAAAAGAAAATTATGGAGGATGATCGCCCTGAAGGGAATGTTACTTGGAATTACAAAATATTAGCAAATGGTCTTGGATTTCAGATTAATGCAAACTATACTAATTATAAATTTAATTGCACAAAAGAATACAATTTAACTCTATGTCTATATTATTCCCGTTCAGGGGTATTATTACTAAGAAATGAAGAATTTTATATAAAATATCCAGACAATTGCAGTTTGAAACCATCAGATATTATTGTACTTAAGGGTAGGGCAAATGTTAACTCTTCTTTATCAAATTTTGATGGGAAAAATGAACGACCATGGGATCCGTATTATATTTATCCAGAAGATGGCAAGGAAAATAGAGAAAACAAATTCATTTCATTAACTCCACTTGAATTTGGGAGCGTCTTTGTTATAACCATTTTCTTTTTAACAAGAAAAGGAAAAAACCATCATTAATTTGTAAAATCAGTTTTCAAGCATTCGATAAAAAGATGATCTTCAAAAAAAACAGCATTATCTAATATTTGCATCAACAAGAATAAATAAAATGAATATTTGAAATAAAATGTGAACTATTTACCCCAAATCATGCATCAAATTACTCGATTTGCTTCATGTTATCCGAAATTTAATAAGATATCATTTTTCATAAACCTTGCGAATTCTGTCAGAAAAGTTTTAGTGGTTTCACTTACTAGACATGGGTGAAAATGGTATTTAGATGATATTTTGGCGATATTGTGCTATTCTTGGATTCGAGTGGTCTCAATTCACCATGCTTGTGAGAAATTAAACCGCTGGGCCCAAAAATATCTGCATTTCACCCCTCAAAAATATGCTGATGGTAGATATTCGCGCGCTTTCCCTCATCAAACTACTGTGAATGATTGGTTACGCAACCAAACTCTTCTAAATGTGAAGAATGTATATCGAATTGTGTTTGAAAAAATGATTCGGCTTGTTTTTTTTAAAAATCGAAAAATTCATCCTGTGATATTAGAATTTGATTTAACCTATCTCGGTTATTGAGGAAAACGCAGAGATTTAATGATTAAAGGTAGTAAAATGGTGAAAGGAACTGCAAGAATCCGTCATTATCATGGCACTATGATTCATGGACTACACAAATCTCTCTATATTGGATGTCATCATGTGGCTAAAGGTGAATCTACAATCCCATTTATGCTTGATATCGTAGATTGGTTATTAAATTTAGGTCTTAATATCAAAGTTTGTGTGATTGATCGTGAATATTATCGTCAAAATATCTTAAAATCATTTAAGAACAGAGGAATTCATATAATTACGCCTGCAAAAAACTACAAACAACTCAAAAATGCAAAAAGAGAATATATTTTGGGAAATAAGGGGAGAATTCAAACTTTTACAATAAGAACTAAGAATAAAAAGAACCGAAAACGAAAATTGACGCGTTGTTGGGTTCATTTATTTCCTCGAAGAAAACAGCGATTAAATGATTTGAAAAGCGCCTATCGACAAGGACAACTAAGTTTAGACAAAGTTTGTGAACAATTATATGGGTTAATTACAACTATTGCACCACAATATCGCTCAAAACCTTTCGTGTACCTAACAAAGCGATATTACAAAATGAGATGGCAAAATGAGACCGCGCTTCGTGATGCAGATATCCACAAAGGACTTTGGCAGTCAAACGATGATGGGACACGGCTTTTTGCTGAAATGGGTGAATATTTACTCTTTAACTTCTGGCAAATTGAACGGGATCAAATCTACCCAAATCATCAAATGACGTTCCAAGAATATCGCGATTGGCTTGTGGATGAATTTACTCAGATTATTAATTAATAACGTGCTTTAGTTTTATCAAAATCTGGTGGGGGACGAGGAAAATGTAAAAAAAGTTATTTCATTGAGAACTCGGATAAAAAAGATATTGAAACAATGAAATTAAAAAGAGAACAAAGATCCACATAGCTCTACACACACGATAGGTTTAACTCCTTAAAATGTATTACTTTTGATATGCTAGTATAAGATTAATAATATTAACAAGAAATCCTATTGTAGTTTTCGCATCTAATTCTGTTGCGGTTAAACTATGTGCCGTTCCTTTTCCGTGTGAAAATTCATTCGTGATTCCATCAATTATTTCTCCGATAACTAAAAAGAATCGGTCGAAACCAGTTTTTGTGGTTGGATCTTTAAAATATGTAGTCAATATAATCAGATCATCGAAATTGTCTCTTAAACCTTGACATAATTTTCCGAGAATATCATCTTGAACTGGAATAGGAATTCCATTTCTATCCAGAGAATATGATGTAATATTGTGATTTAAAAGAAAATCTTTTAAGAAATCTTCAGCAGTTGTTCTACATTGTTCAAGTACTTTATGATATTTCTTTTCAAACATATATTTTCGAATTTCATCAAAATCTTCAATTACTTTTGTCATCTTATTTTGAACGAGAGATGAAAGAGCTTTATTTTGTTCTTCCATTTCGAATGTATCGTCAGTAAACCAAAATTTTCCATCGTCAAGTAAAGCAACGTTTTTTTTACCAAAAAACATATCCAAAATCCAATTCAAGCGTTTTCTAAATTCCTTAGGGGAAAATATCTCAAGATCTTGATATAAACCAAAGATAGAGAGATCTGGATTTTTCTCAAAGGAAATTAAAAATCTATGAAATAATTCAAATAAAAACGCCATCGCTTTGAAATCTGTTCCTAACTTTACACTTTTCTGATTTAAATATTCAGGTAATTTTTGCAGAATAGAAGAAAGATCGTTTGTAATAGATGTAGTAATTTCGATAGGTTCTATAACATGAGGTATAAATGTTCTTAGCGTATAACGGAGGCGTTCATTTATTAGAAAGATATGAGAAAATCCATTATTATTTATTACATCAAGGATAAAATGCCAAAATTCTCAACGAGAACGCTCATTAAGTCCATAATCATAATTATTACAACTCAATTTTATTGGAAACCTGTGAATTAATTTAAATGATAAATTTATAGCTCTTTGCGATTCTTGTGGATCATATTCAATCTTCATAATTTTAAAAAATCTAAACCAAAAGAAGTAGTTTTTTTTATAAATGTAAACCAAAATTCAAACTTCCTTAGAGAAAATCCTTAAATAATCAAATTCTAAGTAATGATTATGAGTTGGGAAATTGAATATTAGAATATTAAAAAACCCCCATTATTAGGGAAAGAAGTGGTAGAAGCACTTAACAATATAGATCCAAATATATTTCAAGCAGGAATGAATTTTTTAATCAGAATTGATAAAAAATTAAGTCAACCACCATTTAACAATGAAAAAAATAAAGACAGGAAAAACATCATTGATTTAATTAAGATGTATTATGCAGATTTAGAAAACCTTCGTGGTAAACTCGATCAAATTGAAGAAATTAAAAGAATCTCACATGCTTTTAAAGTAATCTACGTAAAAATGAATGAATTAAAAGAATAAAAGTATTCAGATAAATTTCTTTACCATAAAATATTAAGACCTTTAATAGAATTATGGTGCTTTTTTCAATGAATATTTTCCATTTTCGCACTAAAATTCATGATCAAAGGTGTATTTTTACACACGATCAAATATGATCAAAAATTTTCTTACTGTTAATAAGTTTCATTGAAGCATAGTCGATACAAAATAGTATCTGGTGCCAGTACGGTATGTTTCATCTTTTCGAACACGATTTTGCCTAACTAAATGATTAAGCATCCGATTTATTCGCACATCTGACCATCCTGTAGCAGATTGAATCATATCTAGTGTTAAAAATGGATATTTTTGTGCTAAAGATATCAATTGTGCTTTATCTTGAACGACTTCATGAGCTTTCAAAGCAAAATACATTTTTTTCTCAAATTTAAGATGATCATAGGGTGCATTTGCTATTTTTAACATCTTTTTTAGTAGCTTTTTAGAAATTAAAGATTGGATGGATGTACGATGAAAAATTGAATATAATTCATCAATCGTTAGGATTCCGCCAGTATCTACCTCTCGTTCTTTAAGAATTTCCCATATTTTATGAGCTAGTTTTTCATAATTAATTTTTGATGATGTAAAATTATCAATAATTTCTGTATATTCATCTTCAGGAACGACGACCACAAAACTATCATAAGATTCGACAACATATGCAGTATCGCCCTTTTTTAATTCAAATTCGCTTTCAGCTCTGCAAATATCCATGGTTCCATGATAATAGATTACCATGCCGTGACGATTTTGGTGGTTCCATAAATTGATTTCAACTTTTTCGCCTATAGGAATTTTTACCATCTAAAATTTTACTCCAATTTCTATTTTCTATAATATGGAATCAAACATATCAACACTTATGCATTATACTTTTACATTGATCAAAGAGTTAAAAAAAAGATTAGAAAAAAGGTTTTCTACTAAAAGATTAAAACTTTTTAATTTTACTTCAGAGCGTTTAACTCTTTTTTTTTGTTTCTTTCTTTGTATTTTTCAAAGTACTTAGTAATTCTGTTGGTAATCCTGATTGCATAATAGCATCCATTTTAGGTAAGAAATTCGAAAGAATATTTCCTTCTTCTGTCATTGGAATATACATGATTTTATTATTCTTTCCCAATGCTTGAGCTACTTTTTCTGCAGTATCAACTTGTGCAACAGATAGAATTTTCATCATTTCAATTTGAGCTGCAAAGTTTCCATCTTTCATAGCAATAGCTTTTTGTTTTAAGACATTTGCCTCTGCTTCTCCTCTTGCACGAATACTTTCTGCTTCAGCTTCTGCTTTGATTTTAATTGCTTCAGCTTCTGCTTTAGCTCGAACAGCAATTGCTTCAGCTTCAGATTGTGCGTTTATTAATTTTTGTTGTTTCTGAGCCTCAGCTTGCATACGGATTCTTTGCATTTCTATTTCAAGTTTTTCTTGTTCAACTGCCTTTTGTCTTGCAGCTACCATTTGTTCTCTTTCTAATCGTGCAGCTTCTTGTTCCTGAAGCATTTGTTCGGTTTTTACTTTTGCTTCTTTACTTTTTTCTACTTCAACTACAATCGCTTCATTATTATGAATTGATTCACTAATTCGAGCATTTTTTCGCAATTCAGCTATCTTAACCCTTTCCAGATTTTCGATAACATCTGCACCTTCAACATCTCGAATGTTTTTAATATCAAAAATAATTGCACTTAACCCTAGCTTGCCTAATGCATCACTAACCATCATATAAATTGCTTGCTCAATTTCTTCTCTTTTTTTCATTACATCCAAGATTGTGCGTTCCATAGCTACTGAACGAGCAGCAGACATTACAGTATCTTCAACAACTTTGGCTACTGTTGAATGGTCTATTCTGGTTAAAGTTGCACTCGCTTTTTGCGGATCTGTAACTTGAACTTTTACAGAAATTTCCACACCAAATGGTAAATTATCTTGATCATGTAATTTTATCAATTTTGGTTCAATATCCAGGACATGTTTTGGAATAATCGTTCGACTCATGAAAAATCGAATGAATACATAACGGCCTTTCCCATCATAGGTGGCTACACGTTTTCCTTTTGAAACAACGTGTGTCTCATTAAAGGGAACAACTGTATTTCCTTTGAGAATAATTAACCCTATAACTGATAATAAAATCAATATAATTATTATTACTGTTATAATAACACCACTTTCATTTTGAAAGATCATTTTTTTTTAATTCCTCGATTTTGTTAAAAATATTATTAGTGTTTTAAGTAGACTACTTGGAGAAAGTATTTAAACCTTAACTGGGTTTTAAAAACAGAAAATAAGGTTTTATGAAAAATAATTAAAAAATTTCATCTATTGAATCAGATGCTATCTGATATTAATTCTATTTAATTTATTAAAAGTGAATTTCCATTTTTATTCAATATAAACCATTCCATTTTCTTCCCTAAAAGGGCTTTAAACACACCATAATTGACATATGATAAAATATATCCTCCATAAATCAATGCTCCGAATATAAATTTAGGAATTAGCTTTTTATTCTCTTTTTTAAATAAAATTATTGCACTGCTGATCATTGATAGACTTGAGAATATAACACCAATTAATAAATTAAAAATCAGTGCTGAAATTGGAAGTGGAGGATAGAATGGATTGGGAATGATAAATTGAAGTACTCCAAATATGGAAAGTAAGAAAAGCAAAATTGGATAAACATATCCTGTAGCAAGAATTATTGCACTCAGCTTATCTGGGAAATTTACTCTTTTTGAACTAAGAATTTCACCCAAATTCCGTTTTAATGCGCTTACAATGCCAAATGCCCATCGCATTTGTTGTTTATAGACATCTTGGAGTGTAAATGCTGCTTCACAATCAATTATTACATCTTCCAAAAAAAGCATCTTTTTACCTTTTAATATTAAGTCAAAAGATAACTCTACATCTTCATTTAGTGTTCCTTCCATCCAACCTCCAACTTCTTCAAGTGTAGATTTACGGATGACAAATCCAGAACCCCCAACATAACAGTTTCCTCCAATTGTTTTAAAAAAGGGAAGAGCAGCATAATGTGAGAAAGAGCTTACAGTTCCACCTAAAACACTAAATAAATTCTGATCAAGGTTGTGAAGTCGCCATCGAGCTTGTGTAAGACAGAGGGATTTATCATGTTCTAATGGATATAGAAGTTTACGAAGAAAGTCTGGTTTAGGTAAGAAATCAGAATCAAAAACTGCTATGTAATTCCCTTTAGATATTTTTAACATAGAATTCAAATTTCCCGACTTTAATCCAAAATTTGTCCCACGCCTATTGATTGTTATTCGATTTGGATACTTTTCTTTAAAGGCATCTAATTTAGATTTTATTTCAGGATCATCACTATCATCACCTATTATTATTTGCATTTTATCTGCAGGATAATCAAATTGTAAACAACATTTGGCACAATTTATCGCTGCAGATTCGTTATAGGTAGGAATTTGAATTGTTACAAATGGTTCAAGACCTATTTCTAAAGAAGGAGTTGGTGTTATTCGCTTAAAATGCCCAACCATGCCCATTATAAGATATAACAGAGAATGCAAAAACACAAAAAAAAGAATAATCCAGAAAAATATTGAAAACATGCGATGAAAAAATAGCTGTCTTTGAATGACTTCTACTTTTCCCCAAATACTGTTAGGTTCTAAATAAAGAAGCATACGGGAAATGATTACTTTTATTAATAATAGATTTTGATGAATCAACATGGAATCACATCTTATATTTATTATTTTGATACCTCAGAAGATGATACCAAAGAATTTCCATTTTTTTGAACCATGTACCATGGGATTTTTCGATTAAAAAGTCCACTATAAATACCTATGTTAACATAGATTAATAAGCCCATTCCTACAGTTAGAGTTCCACCTATTAATTTTGGGATTAATTTTCCTTGTTTTTTTTTAATAAGTACCATAGAACTTGAGATTAATGCACCACTAGTCAATAATATTGAACCTATAGTACTTAGAATCACTGTTAATAGGTTAATTGGTGGAGAGACTGGATTAGGAATAATTTGAGAAATAAATCCCCATAAACTTAAGAAAAGTAAGAAATATGGATAAATATATCCTGTACTAAAAATTGAAGCACTTATTTTTTCTTTAAGAGTAATTTTCTTTGATTTCCATACATTCAGCAAATTTCTTTTAAAAGCTGTTATATTACCTGATGCCCAGCGTTTTTGTTGTAAAAGAAGGTCTTTAAAAGTAAAAGGGGCTTCACAATCCACTAAAACATCCTCTAAATAGGTTATTGTTTTTCCTCGTTTTATTAATTCCAAACTTGCTTCAATATCTTCAGTTAAAGCACCAACCCGCCAATTTCCAATAAGTTCAATGTGTGATTTTCTTGTAACATGAGCAGAACCGCATAGGAAGGCGCTACCTCCAATTTTTTGCATAAATGGAATTGCAATATGATGTGTAACATAAGAAGTAATTCCCCCTAATAGACTGAAAACATTTTGTGATAAATTTGTGATATGCCATCGGGCTTGGACCGCAGCAAGATTGGGATTTCCTTGAAAAGGTTGCATAGCTTTACGAAGAAAATCACGAGGTGGAAGAAAATCTGAATCAAAAATGGCAATATATTCTCCTTTAGTATATTTCAGCATATAATTTAAATTTCCAGGTTTAAATCCAATATTATTACCTCTTCTTGTAACAATTATTATTTCGGGGTATTTTGCTGCAAATTCATTAATCTGGGCAGAAATTGAAGGGTCATTACTATCATCTCCAATTATAATTTGCATTTTATCACGTGGATAATCGAAGTTTAAGCAACATCTAGCACAATTAATTGCAGCTAATTCGTTATATGTAGGAATTTGGATGGTAACGAATGGTTCATCACCATAAGGTAATGATCTACTAACTGTTTTTGGTTTAAAGTATGCAACAATACCCATAATTAAATATATTATTGAAACAGTCGAAACGATGAAAAATGAAATTAGATATAATATTTTTAAGACTTGATGTGCAGATATCAGCCATTTCAGAGTTCTTGAATATGAAGAAATAACATAATTAATAAGATATAGTGGAATTCCAATAAAAGAAATAATTGATAGTGTTGATGTAGAAACTGAAGACATTAAAAATTACCTCATAAATTAAAAACTTTACTGTATAGTAAAGAATTCATTTCTGAAAATACTAATGAATTCTTTTATAAAAAAGATATGTAAGATATTTTATTTATTTTTATTTTTTCATTCTAAAATCTAAAATCTTAAAGCAATTATTTGATAAACAAATTAATCAACACTTTTTGAAGAAATAATCAAGACTCTCTGTGATAATGAATTTTATATTGAATATATGCTAATTAATAGAGGTTTTTATCGCAAACAATAATTATCCTTTTTAAAAAAGCAAGGTATTGTTGTAATCATGCCTGGAAGAAAAAGTGCCCAGACTGCTAAGAAAATATTAAAATATTTGAAGAATAATGGGACAAGGTATTGTAAAGGTTTTCTAAAGCTTAGTTACGTTAAGAAAATCGGCTTTCCGACATTGAACTTCGATCTTCTATTAGTTTCAAAAAAAGTTATTCCTTATCAGGAATCAAGCATGATCTAAAGTTAAATAAAATTACACTTAATGATGCAAACAAGCGAATCTTTCCCTAAATTGTGATGTTTGGAAGAAATGGTGGAGTAAGTTCTCTTAATGGTAATGAATGTAATATTCAAGATCCTTATCAATAGCGTTGGTTGATTGAAATCGCTTTTAGAGTAATTAATAGGCTCGAAATTTCAAGTAGGACCCAAGATCGTAATATTAAGTCGGGAATCATTGGTGCTAAGTCACTTCTTTGCAAAATCTGGCAGGTACAACGGACTCTAATTATTAAAGAAGATCCTTTAAAGGAGGCATTAGAAGTGGATGAATTTATGGGACGGTGTTATAATAAGCGGTATTCTCTCTCTGTTGGTTGTTTAGAATAATATAGTAAAAATTATGAAAGAATGAAATTTTAAAAGCAAGGAAAAAAGATTTTAAAGTGAAATACATAGATAATGATTATTCAAAAAAAAAGATTGTCTAAATACATCAATAATACTATTGAAAATGTTAAAAATGCACCTATCAATTTTAAAAAACGAAAAATAATAAATTAAAAATTATTGATCTTTTCATGGCAATATGGATCATTACATTTGAAATAATCACTCTATTATTTTTCATTACATCTGTAATAAGAGTATTAATGAAGAAGGATTATCGTGCTTTATCAACGATAATTGCAGGAGCCATTTTTGGCGTTGTTCTTGAATATTTTAACATTTACTTTTCACATGGTTATTTCTATAGTCAAGATTTTATTTTTTTAGTTGGTAAAGCTCCAACTAATGTTCCAATAGTAATTGGTTTATCTTGGGGTATGCTTTTAGAATTATCACATGAAGTTAGCCAATGTTTTCACCTTCCTCTTTTATTTAGAACGATTTTTGAAGCAGCGTTTATAGTTTCAATTGATTTATTTGCAGATATTGTTGCTGTTCGTTTAGATGGAGGATTTTGGATTTGGACAAATCATCCTGTTACCCTATCGATTACAAATACAGATTTCATGGGAATTGCGTATGGAAACTATTACGGCTGGTATTTTGTGATATTTTTAAGTTCCTTTATTCTTCACATTTTCGATTTAAAATTTGAAAAATCAGATTTTCTTACTTTGGGAATAAGAACAATAATTTGCATAGTTGGAGCTGAATTATTGCTTCTTCCTGTTCTCATGCTGGTTCAATTCTTTATGAATTGGGTCTGGCTTGTATTCCTATTGATGTATATTGGTTCGCTTGTTTCTTTAATTGTTTATTTTATTTCAAAAAAGGAATATCCAATAAAAGAACAGATTCCTGATTATTTTCCATTTATCTATTTTGTTTTTCACTATTTGTTTAATATTATTGCTATGATTTATCTGCAGTTAGCGATTCAAATTCCATTATATTTTGTTCTAAATATTCTTTATACAGTAGGAATAATCTTTCTTTTTGTAAAACTTTCTTATTTTGAAAAAAGGAAGGAAAAATTGGAAAATAACAGTAGTTAGTTCTTTTATCATAAAAAAATATAATGTTTAAACTGACTTACTCGATAAAAATCGTCTTTTTTTATTAAAAGAGAACGAAAAGTCTTGAATTTTTTCTCTTTATACTAATCTACACAATTTGAGTAAAAATTATAGTTATTCTTGCATTTAGTGGACTAGAAGGTCGCCCCAAATAAAAATCATAACTAATATATTAAAGTAATTACTTTGTAATTACAATGGAGAAAATTAAAACCAAAATCATTCAAATAGGAAATTCAAAAGGGATTCGGATACCCAAGCATATTTTGAAACGATTAAATATTAAAAATCAAGTTGAACTTATTATCGATGATGAATTGCAACAAATTCATATCAAATCTTTGAATTCAGTTCGTAAAAATTGGGAAAAGACTTTTCAAAAAATGCATCAACTAAAAGAAGATGAATTAATAATTGAAGATAATTTAGATTTAGAACCTTGGGATTGGTGATATTTTCTGGTATCTGAGATTTTAAAGCAATATTCCATATATTTAATGAACCTTGATCCGACTATAGGGCATGAAATAAAGAAAACACGGCCATGTATAATAATTTCACCCGATGAAATGAATAAATATTTGAAAACAATAATCATTGCGCCCATGACAACAAAATCACATTCCTATCCAACCCGTGTGAAATTGAAATTTTCTCAGAAAACAGGATGGATTGTTTTAGATCAAATCAGAACAGTGGATCGAAGAAGGATAGTAAAGAAACTAGGCTCGTTGAATGCAAAAACAATTTCTGAAGTTAAAAACGTTTTATATGAGATGTTAGTGGAATGAAATATTGATTTCGACTTGTTGATCAGTATTGAAAAATTAATATTAATGATGTCGACATTCTGATTTTTTCACAGTCTTGTAATGGTTATTATAGCATTCACAGTTAAAAAATTAACGTTTTAAGTAAATAGATACAATATCACCATCCTCTAATACATGTTCCATAGTATTAAATTTTTGACCAGGATGTTTTGCAGATGGCCCCCAAATTAGAGCATATCGATAGTTTTTTATAAAAGTTTTATGCAGTTTTTCACATAATTTCTGTATTGTATCTCCTTCTTTCAAAATAATTGGTTCTTCCATATCTGCTTCTTCACCAGGTGGTTTCAAATAGACTCGAATTAAATGTAATTGTAGGAATATTTGATGGCGTAAATCATCAATATGGTCTTCATTCAGTGCAGAGATCTTTATCCAATTGCGATGACCAATTATTTCATTGATTTCTTTATCTGTGTATGTATGTTGTTCTAAATCTGATTTATTAATAACCACGAATTCAGAAATATATTTTCGATTTCCTAAAACATAATCAATAAGTTGATCGGGAGTAATATTCGGCTCGAAGAAATACACAGCTGCATTACTGTAGCCTAATTCATTCATTAAACTTTTTACTTCATCTTTATCCATTATTTGTTCGCCGTTATAAGTAAAACCAATACCTCCTCGTGTTTGAGTTTTAATTTGAATTCTTGGTGATTTTTGATTCAATCGAATTCCTGCATCAAATAATTCTTTCCGAATTTGAAAAAGATGGTCGAAATCAATACTACCATCATATTGAAAAGCTATAAGAATTAAAATAAGATCAGCATTTCTGGCAGCCCCAATTATTTCCTTTCCTCTACCTTTTCCAGCAGCAGCTCCTAAAATAATTCCAGGTAGATCTATCAATTGAATTCTTGCATCTTCTATTACCATCATACCTGGAATTGCTTGTAAGGTCGTAAAATCATAAGAAGCCACTTTTGAATTAGTATTTCCTCCTGTCAATAAATTTAGAAGAGAAGATTTTCCTACACTTGGAAATCCTATAAAAGCAACTTGTGCATCACCTGATTTTTTAACACCAAATCCCCCTCCTCCCCCTTTTTTAGAACTAGCGATTTTTAATAATTCATTCCGCAGTTTTGCAATCTGGGCTTTAGTATAGTTTATCGCTTTTTGTGTAGCTTTATTTTTTTGAGTTCTAGCTAGACGTTCTTCAAATTCACGGATCTTTTCTTCAATTTTTTCGCTAATTCTAAAGTCTCCTCCAATTAATAACTGAATTTATTTCAAATTTGATGATGTGTAGAATATTTTATCTTCAAAAAATTTTTACCAAATTCCATTATTCATTTATTTTTTTAATACAAAGTAAAGATAGATTTTTGAGATTTTTAGTAATGAATGTGCTTTTTATAAGCTTATTAGCATTTTATTTCCCACAATAGAACCACAAATTAAGGGTAGCCTTTTAATAGGAGGTGATCCATGTATAAATAACAAGGAAAGTTCACTACCTTAACAACTAGAGAAAAGTGTTTTCCTTTAAGAGAGGACAGAAAAATGAATTTAATGAACGATATTTTCGAGGCTGATTCTGAAATCGCCGATTTAATTTTAAAAGAATTAAAACGTCAAGAAGAAGGTATCGAATTGATCCCTTCTGAAAATTACACCTATCGTGCTGTATTGCAAGCAGTCGGAAGCGTTTTTACAAATAAATATTCTGAAGGATATCCAAAAAAGCGTTATTATGGGGGAAATGAAGTTGTAGATGAAGTTGAACAAATTGCAATTGATAGAGCTAAACAATTATTTGGGGCAGAGCATGTTAATGTACAACCATATTCAGGTTCTCCAGCTAATCAAGCAGTTTATTTCGCCTTATTGAATTTAAAAGATAAATATTTGGGTTTCAATTTGACATCAGGTGGACATTTAACCCATGGAAGTCATGTAAACTTTTCTGGCAAAAACTATACTTGTGTTTCATATGATGTAGATCCAAAAACCGAAATGCTTGATATGGATAATGTTAGAAAATTAGCAATTGAAGAAAAACCTAAAATGATTATTTCTGGTCTTACAGCTTATCCACGTGCTATAGATTTCAAAGCATTTCAAGAAATTTGTGAAGAAGTAAATGCATATCAATTGGCAGATATTTCTCACATTGCTGGATTGGTTGCTGGAGGTGCACATTTGAGTCCAGTACCTTATGCTGATGTAGTAACAACAACAACACACAAAAGTTTACGAGGTCCACGTGGTGCAATTATCATGTGCAAAACTGAAGATCGACTTCATGATCTCTACCATTCGACTTCTAAGAAAAATTTGGCTCAATTAATTGATTCTGCAGTATTTCCAGGATTACAAGGTGGCCCTCACGATCATGTCACTGCAGCTAAGGCAATAACCTTTAAAGAAGCGATGAAACCTGAATTTAAAGAGTATGCTCAGCAGATTGTTAAAAATGCAAAAGCTTTAGCTGATGAATTAATGGCTCTTGATATCAAATTGGTATCCAATGGTACTGACAATCACCTAATTCTTATAGATTTAAGGCCTGATGGGTTAACAGGAGAAGGAAAATTAATTCAAAATGCTTTAGATGCAGCAGGAATCACCACTAACAAAAATACAGTTCCTTATGAACCTTCAACTCCATTTAATCCTTCTGGAATTCGCTTAGGCACTCCTGCAATTACAAGCCGGGGAATGAAAGAATCTGAGATGAAAGTAATTGCCAGTGGAATTGCCCAAGTAATCAAATCTAAAGGTGATAAAGCCGTTAGTGCAAAGGTGCATGAAGAAATATTAGAATTAACGAAAGAATTTCCATTGTATCCTGGTTTATCTATTTTAAAATAATTTTTTTCTTTCTATCTTTTTCTATTATTATCATATAGGTTCAGTAAAAATGCATCCATTACCCACCTTTCATCGCGTTTTTTTTCAATCTTCTAGTGAATTAACATTAATTCCTGATGATACAATTCATTTGGTCATCACATCACCTCCATATCCGATGATTGAAATGTGGGATGGGTTATTTACACAAGAAAATTGGAAAATTGGAGAAGCATTAGAAAAAAGTGATGGAAATAAAGCATTTATATTAATGCATGAGGAATTGCAGCGAACTTGGAATGAAATATCTCGTGTTGTTTGCAATGGTGGTATAGTTTGTATTAATATTGGGGATGCTACAAGAAAAATCGGAAAAAAATTTCAAATGTTTCCTTCGCATGCAGAAATAATCAAAAGATTTCGTAATTTAGGATTTCAATCTTTACCTGAAATTATTTGGAGAAAGGAAACGAATTCTCCCACGAAATTTATGGGGTCTGGAATGCTTCCAACAAATGCTTATGTTACATTAGAACATGAATATATTTTGATTTTTAGGAAAAAAGGAAAGCGCGAATTTAAAACCAATGAAGATATAGACAGAAGGCGGAAAAGTGCGTATTTTTGGGAAGAAAGGAACACATGGTTTTCTGATGTTTGGAAATTTAAAGGAGTTTCGCAGTTTTTAAAAAACAAAGATATAAATGGTGTAAACAAGAACATCTCCAGATTTAGAAGCGGAGCCTTTCCATTCGATTTACCATGGCGCTTAATTAACATGTATTCTATCCAAGGAGACTATATTTTAGATCCATTTTTAGGAACAGGAACAACTATGTTTGCTGCTATTTGCGCTGGTCGAAATTCGATAGGTTATGAATTAGACAAATCTTTAAAAGTTTTAATCAATGAGCGAATTCAAGAACTTCCTGAATTTACAAGAAATTTAGTTGAAAATCGACTACAAAATCATCAAACATTCATTAAAAATCGTATTAAAATAGGTAAAAAGCCTAAATATTTTAATAATAATATTAATCTTCCAGTCATAACCTCTCAAGAACGAAATCTTTTATTTCTAATTCTTTCGAAAATCGAAAAAATGGGTGAAAATGAGTTTAAATGCGAATATAATTTTTTTAAAAAGACAGATAAGATAAATGAGAATTTTGCTTTTCTATAAATCATTATCTATGTAATTCATTATAAAACCATCTTTTACGAATACATGAACTTTATACTTAGCTTTAATGGCAATTTTCAGAAATATTATGAAACTTTTAACCCCGCTGCACTAAAAACGTGGAATGACTACATGGAACAAGTGGGGGCTCTGGTGCCAGAAAATTAAATCACTGGCAATTACCACGAAATTATTACGCTACGTTTTTTAATATTTTTTTATATTAAGAGGTTTCCCCAAAATTTATGCCTTACTCTTTTTTTTGGAATGAAGCCTTAAATTCAGTTAATTCTCGCTTATATCGACGGGGGCTCGTCACAATCTCGTTATCCCAGCGTATCTGCTCTAATTCTTCATAATGTCTTGGAAAAATACGT
>NZ_JBPLBG010000065.1:0-80088 GCF_054039255.1 Candidatus Harpocratesius sp. | reverse complement strand
TAAAAGTTCAAATCACCATTAGGGAAAATCGATGCGGTCAAAATTGGGATATTGGGAGCAAAAGGGAGTCAAATAATGGAGTAAAGGCAAAAAACTTAAATTAGATTAATCTTAAAATACACTCAATATTTTGCATAAATTTCTTAAATTTTTTAATTCAACTTAATTTTAATTTTGTCAACTTTCAATTTTAAAGAAATTACTGAAAAGTAATATTATTTGTAAATTTCAAGTATTGAAAACACCTCAAGTATTTGAGATTACAAAATATAATTTTGACTGAAAATGATTGCAAATATTGGATTTTGTATGAAATATACGAAGCAGCTAGTACCATTTATAAATAAAAAATAAATGAAATCAAATAATTTTCGAATTTTTATATCTTAAACTAACATTTTTTATTTTTTTCAGTGCTTTTTTATAGATGATTTCAGTTATTATTATTTAGGGATAAATAGAGTTGATTTTAATGGGAAAAACACGATTCGTACATACAGAAGATTTGAAATATATTTTAAATTGCCTTGTACTTCAAGGAGATGTTTTTTCCTTAGAACATGAAGTCCTTTTCTGGAAAAGCTTATATGATTCTATTGAAGCAATTGAAGTACTAATTGAAACTCGGATTAAGAGATGGAAAGGATCTGAACTTGAAAAACCATTAAAATCTTTAAAAAAACAAACTACAAAATTTATTAAAAAAGTAAAAAAACTTGGAACAGAACATGGTTCTTGGTGCGGTGCATCAAATCAGTGTGCTCATCTTTTAAATCGATATCGCATGCAGTGTATTCCAAATCTGTTGGATTTGGCAGGTTTTCTTGCTGAGGATGATCTCATCCGCCAGCAAGTTGAAGGGTATTTGCTATTTTAAAGAATACTAAAGAATAAGTTTCATCTCATTTTAAAATGAAACAAAAAAAATGTATTGATAGTATTTTCCAGCAGAAATATCTTTATATCTTGTTATCTGATTTTTTCATGCTTTCTTCTATCATTCCCTGCACGAATATGGACCTTGTGTGTATGAATTGCACATGAAACACAATACCAGTTTGTGACTTGACGTCTTGGGACGATGGCACCAGCATCTCGTAATTCTTTTCCAATTGTTGCATCCACTAAAGATACATATTTTGTAACCCGTTTAGCTTTACCACGAGGTACGAATCGACCACATTTAGCACATTGAACGGGTTGATCACGACCGGATTGTGAACCTGTTCTACCGCCCGATCGTCGTTTTTTAGTCATTAATAACTCACCATGATAATCAGTTTATTTCAATTAATAAAAACGCTTATGAAAGAAAATTTAGCATTAAAAAAAAAATTTTGGATAAATTTATCAATTAAATCAAATAATATTCCAAAATTAGCACTAAAATTCATTAATCATAATTAAAATGAAATTAAAAAAATCTTGATTTAGATAAGTAAATCACTTATTGAGTGTTTTATACGAATAGATAATCCGTTGAATTAATGTCCATGTGCATAGTGCGCTAAAGATTAAAAATAGTGATGGAAACACCCAACGTATCTTGTGTTCACCCAAAATTTTTTCTTCTAACGCAAACACTGCCCATTCGATAATATAAATAAATATTAAAATGAAAAATCTTTCAGCTCGTTCCATAAAACCTATTCCTTTCATGGAAATACCTTCAATTTCAGCTCTCGAACGGGTATACGAAATCATTAGCATTACTGTTAAAGTAAAAATGCCAATTAAATAGTTAATTGTCGAATTCCAAGGCCAGATTATACCTCCAAACATTAAACCCATCATTGAAACTGCATCTGCAATCCTATCTAGTGTACTGTCCAAAAACGCGCCATATTTTGAAACTTTTCCAGATTTTCGTGCTACAGAACCATCCAATACGTCAATATATCCTGAAAAAAAGAATAACCAAGGGGGAACACACGCCCACCACCACCAAATATTATTAGTGATATAAGAATAATTATATAAAAATATAGAAGGAAAAGCAAATGCCACACCCGCCAGAACTGAAAGTGCAAATCCGAATAAACTCAGCTGGTTTGGGGTAATGTGATGCTTAATACACCATCGACTGGGTCCATCAACAAATTTTGGGAGTAGATACCGATAATTATTTAAAACCATAATTTCGACCCGTTTTTGTTTACAATCTTATTAAGGATACAAAATTAATAAGGGATCTTAAAGTAATTACAGAATTAATGCCAGAAAAATAAGTATTACTAATAGAGGGAATCAAATAGATATATAATAAAAAGAGTATTAAGGCATGATCTGTATCCGTTTTATAACTTTTGCGATCATTGTTAGGAAAAACCTAATTCTCTCGCAACCTCTTCTCTAAAAACGGAAAATATGATTCATGAGGGCCAATATATCTTGTTGCGGAGTAGGGTTGCTGACGATCTCATCATAGCAAGCTCACGGCTGTCTCAGAGATGAGCCTAATTTCCGACTTAAAGAAATATTAACTCAAGGTTGTTGTCAGGATGCGTATGCTCGAAAATTTCATTCGGATGCCTGAAACAGTCAATTAACCGTCAATCTCGTCCTCGGTATCACATGACAAAAAACGACCCGTCATTGTTCCCTAACCTTATTAAAAGAATAAAATTATATATTCCTTCTTATTTCATCATAGTTAATATGTTGAAGTAAGTGATATCATGATAATATCTGGATATTGCCTAAATATTAACCGAATCTATATCGAACAATAATTTTTAGTTTTGTATGGCATTCCCTGAAAGTGCAGCTGAAAATTTTAATACAAATTCTGATGTAAAGATAAATGAATTAGAAAATGCTAATCAGGGTCTTTTAACACGTCAAATGCTTCAAAAATTTACTCATTCCATTAAGAAGTGTTTTCCTACATGTGTGGCGACTGTTTTGACCGATCCTCATGGATTTCCTGTTTATTCCGAAATTGAAGCCGATTTGGATGAAAATTTACTAGCACTTAGTGCCATTGAAGAACGGCGCAAATTTCTTGATTTGCATGAGTATCACAAGATTATTAAACCAGTAGGAAAAGAAATCCGGATGATAATTCTTCTCAAAAAAGCAAGACAAAACTACGTGCATTACGGCAATTTTGAGCGAACTTTCAAATATCATGCTAAACAGATGGGTTAGCCGCATTAAAAAAAGAGATTTTATTAATACTTAAAAAAATTTTGATTATTTTGTAAATTCAATAGATTGATACTATTGTTGTAGATTAATTTAATTATTTATTACATCGTTTAGTTGGAAGTACAATATTTAGTTTGGTAACCAATTCTTTAAAGCGATTTCTAACAGTTACTTCGGTTACTTGTGAAATACGCGCAATATCTCTTTGGGTTCGACGTTCTCGATAATATATTGACGCTACATATATGGCTGCTGCTGCCACACCAGTAGGACCCCTTCCTGATGTTAATCCTCTTTTCTCAGCAAGTGCAATTATTTGGTTGGCTTTTTTCGCGACTCTAGCACTTAATTTCAATTCGGAAACAAAGCGATTAACATAATCAGTAGCTTTAGTCGGATTAGAAGATAGGTTAAGTTTTGAAGCAACAAATCGATAACTTCTCCCAATTTCCTTTTTATCTACTCTTGCATTTTCTGAGATCTCTTGTAAAGTTCTGGGAATTTTGCACATTCGGCATGCTGCATAAAGAGATGCTGCTGCAACTCCCTCTATTGATCTTCCTCTTATTAAATGGTTACTAACTGCAGACCGATATATCTTAGCTGCTGATTCACGTAGATTTTTTGGTAATCCTAAAACTGAGCTCATACGATCCAATTCAGAAAGTGCAAATGTAAGATTTCTTTCGGTAGCATCAGAAACTCGAATACGTGACTGCCAGCGTCGTAAACGATAAATTTGACTTCGTAATCGAGAAGGAATTTCACGACCAGCGTAATCACGATTTTTCCAATCAATGATGGTGCTTAAACCTTGATCATGAATGGTTAAAGTCATTGGTGCTCCTACTCTGGTACGCTTTTCTCTTTGATCTGAATCGAAAGCACGCCATTCTGCGCCTGGATCGATTAATTTAGTACTTAAAACTAAACCACAATGAGGACAGATTACTTCTCCTCGTTGAGTATCCATAATTGTATCATAACTATGGCATATTGGACAATAATCGTTTGTATCCATATCATCAAATTCTGTGCTTTTTTCCATCAATTAAATACCTCTTATTTAAAGATTATGTTAAGTTTTAGATTTTTGGAAATCTGATTTGTAAGATTTTGAATTAAAACTTTTAGGTTTGGGATTTTTATTTTTGATTACTTTAGGATTTCCTTTTGGATTTACATTTAATCTAAATTTTGGTTTTGATTTAGAGTGAAACTTTGCTTTTTTAGTTGTAGTTCTCTTTGACTTTTGAGCAGAAGAGAGTGTGAATAAAGCCGAACCTTTTTGAATATTATATTTTTTAAAAATTCCTGTATCTGAATGAAATGGTTTGACTGAAACAAATGGTTTGTTCACAGGACCAAAAATATCTGTTATAAAACCAATTCTTTGCTTTTCTGAAGTATATACTTTTTCTCCAATGTCAGGTAGCTTTTTCTCAAAAGCACCCTCTATACTTCGTAGAATGATATGATTTGAATGCGCAATACCGATGATTTTCCCAATGTTCACAGTTCAAGAGCTCCCAAGGTACGATTACAAATAAATTAGGAAATATAAAAAAATCCCAATAGTTGATAATGGTTCAAATATATTATAATAAAAAAGGGAATTACCATTTAAATCTTCGTATAAGACCCCATTTAGTTAAAAAAATCTTGAAGTAAATCCAAATTTGCCAGAACGAAAAAATAGAAGAAATAATATCTCCACTGTTCATATTTATAGGATTTTATTCACTTTAGCGTATTTATTATGAATTTAATTTTGAAAGAAATTAAGGAAAATAATTTTACCCAAAGTGTAATCCAATAAAAAAATAACAACTTAAAAATTTTAGCATTATTTTTTCCCAATTTTTTATTTTTGGTTAATGGGAGGGAGATCCATTAATTTATTACGGGAATCAAATCTACTGAGATCAATTTTAGATGCAAGTGAATTAATAATTTGTTTTAAAGCTTTAATACCTGTTTTATTTTTTGTAGAAGTTTCAATTATCCCTATCAAACCTTGAGATGATGAAATATCATTATTTACTTTTATACTAAATTCATTTAATACAGTGTTTAATTTTTCTTTCACAATGGCAAGTTTGTATGAGTTCAATTTGTCAACTTTGTTAAGAACAAGTAAACATGGGATATTAAGATTTAACATAAACTTAACAAGTTCAATAGATAATGGAATTGTTTCTTGATTTTGAAAAAACCATTTTTCTAGTTCTGATTCTAAACGATCTAAACTTATTACAATCAACATTAGGAAGATATTCTTCTGATCTAATTGGATATAACGCAGAATTTGATCTTGAACCCGTCCTTCTGAACTTCGATCTAATCTTACCATCCTACCAAAGCCAGGTAAATCAATTACGTGATAGTTTAAAGCAGGATCGTTAATTATGGTTAATCTTATGGTAGAACCTGCAGTTTTACCTACTTTACTCTTATACCATTTTGGATGGCTTAATAAGAGGCGCGTAAGACTGCTTTTACCAACATTAGAATTTCCAATTAAGCAAAGTCTGGGGAAATTTCCACGTGGATAAGAAAATTTAATTCTATTTTTGGATGACTTTTTTACCATCTATTGTCACTTTCTTTGATAATTATAGAATCTTATATATCTAGAAAATCATCTTTTAAGAAATCTTGAAACATTTTTGTTTTTTCAGATTTTGTTAATATGGGGCGCTCTGAAATAGGATCTCCAACTATATTTAGGATCTCCTTCATATGATCTGGATTTATTGTTAAAACTAATTTTCCATTTTTAAATTGAACAACTTTCTCATCATAAAGCTGTAAACGAAGAATGAAACCCAGACCAAAATAAAATTTATGCTCTTCAATTGGCTCTACAGGATTTTTACTGGTAACTTCTTTTAATGCTTCATATAAAGTCTGCTTAGATGCTTGGTGATCTTCAATGTTGAAAACTAAGTGCCATAAAGCATGATAGATTATCTTATTACGCCGATTACTTAAGTTTTTGATGAATTGTTCTTTTGAAACGGTTTTTATTCCCATTTCTTTTTTTTTCTTCTGAATTTCCTGTTCCATACGAGCTTCTAGGTCCGCGTCAATTTCAGGTTGAAATTCTATTTGCTTATTTTCAGATAGTTTTATTGCTTCTTCAAATTCACCTTTCATTTCATCTGCATTCATTAGATTTTCAGCAATTGCAGATTCCATGTCTTTTAAATCTTGTTCGGTGAATTCATCTTGATCTAATTCAGAGAACTCTAATAACTCTTCTTTAAGATTTTTATTGGTAAGATTGTTTATCATATTATTTTCTTGATTTGGTGAATCTTCTTCATCAATTTCGCTATTTTCAACAAAAATACTTTCGTTTTCTTTCTTTTCATCTTCAATTTCTTTATTATTCTGATGGGGAATAGAAGGATCTTCCATATCTCTCAGTTAATATCAAAACAATCATGAATTTAGAGTTTGGTATATGACGAAGTAATATTATTTTTGTGAATAAATTTTGCGATTATGATATAATTTAATTTGTGTATTTTTTTTTAAAGGATTATGGATGATATATCTAAATAAAAATCAGTCAGAAATCTAATTTTCGTAAAAATACAATGTATTTTTTTGCATTCTTTGATTGTTTTGCAAAAGTTACCTATTTGATTTTTTTCCATTATTGCCTAATTAGGTTAATTCTCAAGAAAAAGAACAAAAAAAGAACGATTTTTTATAGAAAATATTTTATACACTTATAATTAAAAATCAGAACAGATTCATAGATTCCATAAATTCCTTACCTCGTAATCTTTTTAACTGTGCTTCAAGAAATACATCAGTAACATAATTATAATCGATCGAAAATGCCATGGATGGGGATAAATACGTATTTTTAATTGCTCCAATACAATTTTGAAATCTTGTATTATACACTTCAAACCACTCTAAGTGATCAGCAATCTTATAGAAATTACTTAACATTGCATAATCATAATTTCGTGTGTTAATTTTTGTAATAAAAGCAATATGGGGATCTCTAATTAAGCTTTGTAATACTCGATTTCGCTGATTGCAGTGTTTTACTTGAAGTAACGACAGAACAGTAAAATAGCTTGGAGGAGACCATATACGAGGAAATACACATCTTGGCGTACCGACAATATTTTCTTGTAAATATTTGCTGATTCTTCTTTGAATAGTCTTTCTATGTATTCCCAAAATTTTTGAAAGGTGATTTTCATTCGTTCTGATCCCTTTCCCATTTAAGAGCATTTTTAATATTTCTATACTTAATTCATCAAATTTCAAATCTCCTAAAAAAGGATTTGCTTTATTTTTAAAATTTCGTTTTATTATCCGTATAGAATCTTCAGGCTTATTTTTTAATATACTCTTAGTACTTGAAAAAATTGGTTCTGAATAGTGGATTTGTCCTTCTCCAACCATTATTAATTCATCAAGAAATATTTTTTCTTTCCATAATTGATATGAATAAAAATCTCTATGCAATTCAATTAATAAAGTATTGTATTCTTCTTCTTTTACAAAATATGCTGCCCAAATATATGGATCTTCCTCGATCCATTTGTTTGTTTTTGGATCTCGTGGAAGATCTACTTTTTCAATGACTAATAAAGAAAGTTGATTTAAAAGAGCATTAAAAGGATAGAGAGGCTTTTTAATGATGTTATTTGTCAAAAGATTATCAATTTTAGATTTAATTGTATTTCTATGCTTTCCAAACTTTTCTGCAAAAAAACTTATATTAATCTCAACCCCTGAACCAGAGCACATATTTTTTAACAATTTAACATCTAATTCACTTTCAAGGTAATTAGTCATATTCAATTATGAGTAAAATATCATTTAATAAAAATGTCATTTTTCATCGTATTTTATATAGATAAATGCTAAAAATATAAATTTTTTATCATTTTTTTCAAACATTTATATGTATTCCAGAAATAAAAAACACTAATCTCACTTTTGAGATCTATTTATATATATTTTTGACAATTTTAGCATTGCATAAAATAAAATTACTCGACAAATAAGGCATATTCGATATTTTTTTAATAGGATTATACAGTTTATTTATATTTTTAGCAACTTTAATTATACATAGATGGCACTAAATAAAAACACCTATGATAGTCTTTCAATCAATTCAAAAACCCTTTTAGAAATATTAGAAGAAGTTAATATTACATCTTTTGCTGACAAATGGGGTCCAGAAAAGGTTTTGCATGTATATGACCCTGAATTACAGATGCATGGTGTTTTAGTTATTGACAATACTGTATTAGGTCCAGGAAAAGGAGGAATACGTATTGAACCTAATTTGACACCTTATGAAGTGTTTAAACTCGCTCGTGTAATGACTTGGAAAAGTGCCTTGGTAGAAATCCCATTTGGAGGTGCAACAGCAGGGATCCGTGCTGATCCTTATCGAATTGATATCTCAAAACATATTCAAGCCTTTGCTAAAAAAATAGCACCTTTTGTTCCCAACCAATATATTGCTGGTCCAGATCTAAATGTTGGAGAACAAGAGATGAAAACTTTTGTTAAGTGTATTGGTGATTTACAAGGTGCAACAGGTAAACCAAAAGAATTAGGAGGTATTTCTAATAAAATTGGATGCATTGGATTTGGAATGGGTGTAGCTTTAGAAAGTGCTCTGAATTTTCTAAATAAGCAATTTAATCTACCAGATGATCTTTCGGAAGCATCTATAGTAATACAAGGTTTTGGTTCTGTAGGTTCAAGTTTTAGTAAATTTCTCTATAAGAAACATGCAAAGATAGTTGCAATTAATGATTTTTGGGGAACCATATATAATCCAAATGGAATTAATATCAAAAAGGCTTTGAAATATGCAAATGCTCATAATGAACATCTTTCTTTAAAGCATTTTAAAGATGCAACACATTTGAGACGAGATGATATTTATAAGATAAAATGCGATATTTTTGTCCCTTGTGCAGGCGCATACGTTATTAATGAAAACAATTGGTTTCAAATAGATTGTAAATGTATTTTGGAGGGTGCAAATAACGCTATTACGCCAAAAGCAGAAAAATGGTTATCTACTAACGATAAGATTGTATTACCGGATATTTTAGTAAATGCAGGAGGTGTCATTAGTTCCTATGCTGAATATAAAAAAATGGATTCTTATGATGCCTTTACGATGATAGAATCTAAAATACGTAAAAATACGGTTTGTATACTGAAACAAGCATCTGAATTAGATTTATTGCCAAGAGATATTGCTCGAGATATTGCAGAGGAACGTATTTTGAATTCAATCGATTAAAAATCGCAAAATGGAGTAAATAAATATGGTTGAACAAATAATAGAACGTCTTTCATTCCAAGATATTGCTTTAATTTGGGGAACATTAAGGAATAATATCGATTTTAGATTAATAGACAAATCCTTTGATATTATGATAGTCGACTCAATCAATGGTAGATTTCCTGTTGATGCATATAATGATATCTATTTAGAAATCCCACGTAACCAGATGAAAATGGATCTTTCTGGTCGAAGAAATAATTTCTCGAGAAAAAACCAGAATAATTTATGGAATTCTCTGCGAATATTTCAACTACCAGTCTATTATATTGAAAATATTGAATCAGATGTCTTAATTGCAAGTTTTAAACAGCTTATTAATGGATGGAACGATTCACACATTCCAAAAGAAATTCCCTGTATTGCATTGGCTTTGAAAGTATCAGGAGATTATTGTGATGAACGAGAAGCTCAATTTATTAGAATTTTGCTGATTTGGGAAAATGGAACTGCTCGTTTTGTCGATTTAGAGTATTATGAAGGTCCACTAGAAGATTGTATTTCACCTGAATGGTATGTAAAAGTATCAGAGTTAGGAAATTATTCTAATTTAGGATTGAAATTTAAAAATTTGTCCCGATATTTACCAAATTGGAACAATCAAAGATTTTCTTTGTTTATTATTCCCTCGTTTTTAGGAGATTATCTAAAATATGGAACTCATGAAGAAATCGATATTTATGGGTGGAAACGGGGATATGTATATCGAACACAAGATGATCTTCAGAAAGATATTAATATAATATTAAATAAGGTTAATTTTTTTTTTAAAAATTGAAATGGATGAAAATTATGTCTGACGACCATAGAAAAAAACATAAAATCTCCCCATATAAAGTAGCTGTCACCCAGCTCGAAAAAGCTGCTGAAATAATGAATCTCAAAAAGGATTATTTAGATATTTTAAAAAATCCTGCAAGAGTATTGACTGTTAATTTCCCCGTTAATATGGATGATGGTTCTATCAAAGTTTTTCGAGGATTCCGTGTGCATCATAACGATGCGAGAGGACCGACTAAAGGAGGAATACGATATTCCCCATATGTCAACTTAGAAGAAGTAATGGCTTTATCCATGTGGATGACATGGAAATGTGCTACAGTAGGTTTACCATATGGAGGGGCTAAAGGGGGAGTATGTTGTGATCCTTCAAAAATGTCTGAAACAGAACTTTGTCGATTAACTCGGAGATTTACATATTCAATATTGAATATGATTGGGCCTGAAAAGGATATTCCTGCTCCAGATGTGAACACAAATCCAATTACTATGGCGAAGATTATGGATACATATAGTATGCTCAAAGGTTACTCGATTCCTGAAGTAGTTACTGGCAAACCTGTCGAAATTGGAGGATCTTTGGGAAGATTAGAAGCAACTGGTCGAGGTGTTTACTACACTGTATTAGAAGCTCTCAAATACAAAAATATGGAACTAAATAACTGTACTATTGCTATACAAGGATTTGGAAATGTTGGTTCTCACTTTGCCAGAATTGCCTATGAAAATGGTGCAAAAATCATGGGTGTGTCTGATGTATTTGGAGGTTTAGTTTGTAATTCAAATGAAGGAATAGATATTCATAAACTCCTCAAACATGTAAAAAAACATGGTAAAGTGAATGATTTTCCTGGTTGTACTCAAATTTCAAATGAAGAAATTTTAGAATTAGATGTTGATATTCTTGCCCCATGTGCAATTGAAAACCAAATTCGTAAAGATAATGCAAAAAAGATTAATGCTAAAATTATTGCTGAAGGTGCCAATGGTCCAACTACCCCAGAGGGAGATAAAATTCTGTTTGATAAAGGTGTGTTTCTAATTCCTGATATTTTATGTAATGCAGGCGGGGTCACTGTAAGTTATTTAGAATGGGTTCAAGGTTTAGAACGATTCTTCTGGGATGAAGAGGAAGTCAACAAAAAATTAAAAAAAGTAATGAAACAAGCATTTAAGGAAGTATTAGATAAATATATTGAATTAGATCAAAAATATGACATGAGAATGGCCGCTTATATTCTAGCAATAGAAAGAGTTGTTCATGCTACAAAATTAAGGGGAATTTTTCCTTAATTTCAATTTTTAATGATGTTTACTATACAAAGATTAATTCAAATTTTGTTTTTTTTATTCAAACTTTACTTTTTGATATTTTACAAGATTGTTGGTATTTATATTTAATAATTTCGGTGGTTGCATTCGAACTACATGAAAGATCACAAATTTAGTCAGTTTCTATAAAGTATTTATCACAGTTAATATTTCATTATATATGTCAGGTTGCTCAAAAAAGATCCAAAGCAAGATCTTTCGAGATTTTAAATTACGAACCCAAATTGATGAAAAAATTGTCACTTAGAGATATAAAAATTTGTTTTCTTGTATGTTATTCTCTTTATATTTAAAATCATTGGATATACACATGAAAGAATATATGAGTTAAAAAATATTAATGTAAAAATCAGTGTAAATTTGTTTATTTATTATGACTACAAAATATGAATCATATTTGATCAAAAAAAAAATAAGTATGAGAATAAATTTCACAAAGCCGTATACTTTATGTGAAATCGTGTATTTTAAAAAACCATGAAATCGAAAGAATTTCTTAACGGAATTGAGTTGATTATATTCGATTACGATGGAGTTCTTTACAACATGATTGATCCCTTACGTGAGACTGTCATTGAGGGTGTTAAAAAATTCAATCTTCAATCAAATGGGCTTAATGAAGACATGCGGGAAGTATTTCGTGTACTTGAATTCGCTTTAACGAGATCAGTTGCCGATCAAATTTTAGATTCTAAAGAAATGCTTGATATAAAATTACTTGATGGATTTCCTTTATTGAAGCGATTACGCATAGCTACATTCTTTTATGGTGATTTTCGCGCTAAAACTCAAGAACCTAAACTTTTTGATGGAGTCATTGATTTGATAAAGAAATTGCATGCTAAAAGCATAAAATTGGCTATTTTATCAAATAGTGCTAAAAAGTATATTGATAGCACTTTAGAAGCTTATGGATTACTCTCCTATTTTAATACAATTTTAGGTGCAGCAGAAGTAAAGAAAGTTAAACCAGATCCAGAGGGATTATTAAAAATAATGAAAATTGAAGGGGTGAAGCCTAAAAATACTCTTTTTATAGGTGATATGGTTTCAGATATTGATGCGGGAAAAAATGCTCAAATTCGCACCATTGCTGTAGCCAGTGGAATTTTAGCGCGAGAAAAATTGGAAGCTGCACAACCCTATGCCCTAGTATCAAATATTAGGGAATTAATTGATCTTTTTGGGTTAAAATAACTTCATAAGAAAAGAAAAAAAGCAAAAAAGTCAAAAATTACCTCTCGTTAATGCAACTATAATAAATCATGGTAAGTGATAGAAATGAAAATATTGATGATACATAGTAATGGAGCTACAATGAAAAAGTATGCTCCCGCCACATCCAAACCCCAAGACTATTCTGAGAAAGAACTTCAATTAGAAGGAAAAGTGCTTGTTTGTTTTATCTCAGTTGAAGATCAAGATACATTTGATATAAACATTATTTCAAATCAAGCAGTTAGTGAAATACTTAATGCTGTTGACTTAATTGAGACATTTCCTGAGAAAATTAAAGAAAAAAATGCAGAAGTAGAGAAATTTAACAATGGTTTGAAAAAAGCGCAAGAAAAAGGATTTAGGAAAAATGAAAATCCCAAACAGAAAAAATCGTTAATACTAGACCCTTCTATGTATAAAATAGATAAGATTTTGGTTTATCCATGGGCTCATCTCAGCAATTTTCTTAGTCAAGAATCTACTGCCATGGAAGTATGTCCAACGATTGCTAAAATCTTAAAAGAAAAAGGTTTTGATGCTTATTTCTCACCTTTTGGATGGTATAAAGCATTTACTTTAGATTGTCTTGGACATGAAGTTGCAGAAATGTATCGAGACGTACCTTTGGCACTGTTGTCTACAGATGTAAGGGCAAAATCTGTTTTTAAAATTGTAAATCCTGACAAATCAATTGAATTTTTCTGTGATAGTTCTGAAGAGGGTAAAAAAAAGGCAAAAATTCCTAAAAAATATCCTAAAGACTTTAGAGATTTTATTAAAGCAGAAGTTCTCAGTTCACGTGAAGCTGGACGCGAAGAACCGGCGCATATTAAACTAATGAAAAGGTTTGAACTTGCCGATTTTGATGATGCAACAGATGCTGGAAATTTAAGATGGTATACAAAAGGTTTACTGATGAAAAATTTACTTCGTGAATATGTAGAGAATCAAGTTGTAGAACATGGTGCTATTTATGTTGATACACCTGTCATGTATACTGTTAAAAATAAGAAGTTGACAGCACAAACTGCTCGATTCCCTGCCCGTACTTATTGGGTTCACAGCGGAAATAATCGATTTTTACTCCGATTTGCTTCTGATTTTCTATTATTTAATATGTTTTCTCAAATGAATATAAAAGCGGAGCAATTGCCTATTCGTGCTTATGAATATGAACAGTATGCATTTCGAAGAGAACAAGCAGGAGAATTGGCTGGGTTACGTCGTCTTCGTGCTTTTACAATGCCTGACATGCATACTTTATGTAAAGATCTTCCACAGGCTGTAAAAGAATTTAAAGATCAATTTATCTTATCTAATAAAATTCTGCGAGATCTTGGTTTAAAATCATATATGATTATTAGAACAACTGAAGATTTTTGGGAAGAAAATAAAGATTGGATTTTAGAAATTATTTCATCTGAAGGAGAACCTGCATTAATAGAACTTTGGCCAGAACGGTATTACTATTTTATTTTAAAATATGAGCGCCCAGTTCTTTCTACTCAAGGACATACTGCTTGTCTTTGTACAAATCAAATTGATGTTGAATCTGCTCAAGAATTTGTAGAACAATATGGAGAAAAAAGACAAAAATATAATATTAAATGGCATGATAAAGCTGGTAATGAAGGACATCCTATAATTTTACATAATTCTCCATCAGGAGCAATTGAAAGAGTAATTTGGGCTTTGTTGGAGTCTAGTGAAAGATATAAGGATACTAAAGTTCCTGGATTTCCTTTATGGCTTTCACCTGTTCAATGTCGTGTTGTATCTGTAAGTGAAAAAGAAAAAGAGTATGCTGAAAAAATTGTCGAAAAACTGAATCAAATCAATATTCGCTGCGATTTTGATGATCGAGACGAAAAAATAGGCAAAAAGATTAGAAGTGCTGAAATTGAATGGATTCCATATACTATAATTGTAGGAGCGAAAGAAATGGAGAATAACACAATATCCATTCGAAAAAGATTAACAAGAAAACCTTATGTTAATGGAAATTCAAGTGAGCAAATTAATGATATTTCACTTGATTCATTAATTTCGGAATTAGAACAAGAATTATCTGGATTTCCAAGAAAAACACTACCAAAACCATTCCGTCGTTTCAGCTCTCGGATATTTTTCAGACAATAAAACAAAGCGAGAAAAAAAATCACAAGTATTTCTCTTTTTTATTTTTCCAAGAATCAAGAATCAAAATTCTAAATATTAAGGGAAATTTTTCCCATTTTGAAATATTATGAATTTTTTTATTTTTACTTCAGTTCTATTCGAAAATAATAATCGATTCTTATAGGGCATTATCAAAAAAATAAAAAAGCATTCTGTGCTTAATAAAAATAGAATTTATTATATTATTTCGTGATGTCCTAATGCCAGAAATTGAAATTGATTTTAATATTTTTTTCCCTTCAGAACATGTATTCAATAGCTATATTGAAATATTAAAAACACGTAAAGTATCACCAGAAATTGGTATCAACCCTGAAAAAAGAAAATTCTTCTAATTATATTAGTAATTATCTTATAGTAATTCAAAAAAAGTCGTATTTTTTATTTTTTATATCATTTTAGATAAATCCTTAAAGTTAAACATGTTCAAAATCAATTTCTATTGACTTATTTTTAGGCCAATTAGCTCTAAGTAATATATCCCGAGAAGCTTCATGCATTCTGATAATTGGAAATCCTGTAAATTCTGAAAGTTTTTTCGCAAAAATTAATAAATCTTGGAAATTTGGGGCGAATTCGCGTAATTCATGCCCCTTTGCAAATTGGCCAAGACGATTTGTCAATTCTAAAGCATTCGCTTCCACAGTAAATCCTTTTATGTCTATAAAATTTGGAGGGTTTTTCTTTAAAATTTTTGCATAATCTTCAACCATATTTAGATCGATGTTTAAAAATTTAACAGATGTTATTCTTACAACCGTACGGCATGGTAATTTTGGTAAAAGAGCTAGAGTTGCATTTAGATTTTCCCAAGAATTTTTTGTTAATGGTCGACAAATCTTTGAAAAATCAGATCTTGTAGGCGCGGGAAGAGTTACATAAAGTTGTGTCGGAAGCGAATTTTCTTTCCACATTTTCCTTATAACATCAGTATTAGAACCATTTGTAACAATAAACGTGCACATTTTTCGATTTCTGAATTCAGAAACGAGTTCACCAATTTTTGGATATAAAGTAGGTTCCCCAGCCAAAGAAATTGCTGCATGTTTTGGGTGTTTTGCACGTTTAAATGCCTCAATTATTTCTTCTTTAGTGGTAACATTTTCTTCGATAATACGGGAAATATCTTTATTTGTATTAATAACTTGAAGAAATTTCTGTCTTATCGAATAAATATCATCTGAATCAATGTTTTGAAGAACTTTACAATTTTTTAATAAAAGAACAGCGCGATGGGTTTTAGTTTTCGTTTGATTTATTAGTTTTGCAATTTCTGATATCGTAAATCCAACTTTTTCTCTCGAAGTTTCTTGTTGTTGAAACTTCTCTAAATATTTTTCCAAAACTTGATGCATGATTTCAAGATTATCTAACGAACGCTTGAGAGTAATATGTTCAACAACCAGATTTATTGAATGTCGAATCATTTCATCGACTAATCTTTTGGGGGAATCAACAGGACCTGTCCAAGATGCTCCAAAAGATGCATTTTCAATATCGCGCCAACAAAAAACGCACTGGTGGTTACAAAAGGGAAGTGCAGGTGTATTTTGTATGCATGTTTCTGATTCAATTCCAAAATAACCTTTATAACAATTTCGATTATCCCTACCAGTAAGTAATTTCTCAGTTAACCAATGACATGGTTTAATTGCAGAATGCTTAGATGGACCGATAATACGATAATTACTTTTCATATATGATTGGATTAATTTACTTCGGTGGGAAAATTCGTTGTTAGAAGAAGAATTTGTAGATTTAGATTTGTTATCCACGGGAATTCACTAAGTATAAAAAAAAAGGATAGAATATATGTTTATTCAAAGTATATTTTTTATGCTTCTACTTCCAACAAAAATTCGGAAATTTCTTGTTTTTTATATTTGTAAAGTGTGTATCCTAAGAGGAGATAAGTACATGCAAAAATTCCTCCTAAAATAAGTAAATATTCAACTAGATCGAAAAATATAGGAAAATTATAAATTTTACCACCTCCAGATAATCCATATAATCTACAAAAAGCAACTGAAGTAAAACTTCCAGCCAATGTCCCTACAATTAGAGAAATAAGAAAAGAAATTGACATTTCTGAAATAACTAGTAAATTTATTCCCTTCCGTCCAAAACCACGAGCAATTAATTCTCCGTATAATCCTCGATTTTGATCTTGCAAATTAATTATTAGAATTGCCATACCAATTGCCAAAATAATTCCAATAATTATAAGGTTAAAGTAGAATAATCCTAAATAAGGGATATTTGATTGATTTAGAGATGCACCTTCGATTTTAGCCCATTGTTCATTATATATTTTATAATTTGTACTATATAATCTATATGTAGTTGAACTTTCAATCAAACTTTTCGCATCTTGGACAGTAAAATCAGGTTGTTTTAAATTTTCATTAATATTTATGATTTCTCTTATAATCTTACTTGGAAATATATCAATATCGTATTCTGAGAAGATTTGATCACTAACAACTATGAAATCACTAGGTTCATTTGTTTTTGAAAAATATAATCCAGGCATTACATCAATAACTTTTATGATTTTTGCTGAAATTTGCTTTGTAATATATTGTCCTGAAGTGAAATTAATACTTGAATGTAGAAAAGTGATAGTTTCCCCTAATTGAAAATTATTAACATTAAGAAAAGTTGAACTAACAATAATTCCAACTTTATTAGTTTCATTCTTTAAATTTTCATTAAATTCAATTGCATCTTTTATATCTTTTAATAAACTTGTTGAAGGTAATAGTTTGGTTTCATCTTCAGATATAAGTGAGTAATAATCAGATAGATTTAAATAGAATATCTGACGAAATCCATTACCAGTAAATTGATTACGAATAAAAGCATGTGTGAAATCGGAGAATACTGTTTCATTTTTCTCATTTTTTAAGTCTTTTATTTGATTTTCAAAATTCGTTAATTCTGTGTAGTTTGAAAAAATTGTTTTAGAAATTGTAAATTCTAAATTTATATCTCCTCCACATTCAATATTTGATTTGACTTGTTCTAATCGAAATAATGTATTTGTTGTTAAATTGGAAAACATCAACATTGCCACATAAAAACCAGCTAAAAACATAATTTGCCTAAATTGTTTTTGACGCACCATTTCTATTCCTACGAAGTAATTCTTTTTACCTACAAAAATTTTAGAAATAAATCGTGAAATTCGAGCATATCTTGGTGGAGATTCGACAATTAAGTATCTAATAATTCCTATAACAAGTAACATTGGTGAAATTATTGTTAAAATTATTAAGGCATTAATTCGACTATAAAGCACATTTGAAATTTCAATTAGTGTATCTGAAACTATAATATTTTGACCTGAAATCATTAAAATAAAGAGTAATATTGGTATTAAAGAACTAAAAACAGCAATTAATCCCCACTTTGGAATAAGTTCTTCTTTTTTCTTCATAAAATTCTCAATATCGAGTTGATCTGATTTAATGTTTTCACTATTTTTTTTCTGATAGTATAATGATGATTCATCATAATCTACGTCACCTGAGATATTTTTTAATTCAGATGATAATTCAGATGTTTTCAGTTTATTTATGTGCTTAATTGTTGACATTGTTGCTAAAATATTTAAAATAGTTCCAAATAGGAATGTTTCTATAATTGTCTGAGAAGTGAAATGAAAATCAAGTCCAAATCCTGTTTGATTAAAATCTTTGAGAAATAGGGGATTTAACCAATGTTGGCCTAAGAAAAATACCCCTATTCCCAAAAATGTTCCCAAAACAGAAACAAAAATTGAATTTAGCAATGCTTCCATCAAAAATTGATTACGAATCATTTTTTTTGGAAATCCTCGCATTCGCATTGAAAAGAATTCGTGATACCGCTTTCTCACTTTTGTTTTATTTGCCATAGACCCCATGTAAATTGCAAAAATGTATAAAGGTAAATTTGTGAATTGGATAGAAAGGCGAACTATTGCTTGAAAATGAAATTGATTTTGGAGAGAAATTGAGAGTAAATTATATGGTTTTACATAGGTGGGCAATTTTCTTTTAAATTGTTCATATCTTGCGGAAATTTCATTTGCTGAAGCACTTAGCCATGAAACTTTAATTTTTGTTCGATCTGTTGTAAAAGCAACATAAGTTTTAATATTGAACAATAAATTAGTTTTATTTTCAAATTCTGTATGATTCTGTAAATGGTTAATTAATATTCTGTTAGGTTTTAATTGAGACTGTTCAGAAAAATTAACAGATTGTAAAAATATATTTGTATCAGGTTCAATAACATCTTCTGGAGTTCCAAATTGAAATAAATCTTTTTTGGGTCTGAAAAATCCAACAATATTTATGTTTGGTATCTCAATTATTTCGATATTTGTTATACCTAACCTAAAAGGAATACTTTGATTAGAACCAACTGATAAATTGAATTCTTGAGCATATTGTTCATTGACTAATATTTCATTAGTCTTTTTTGGGATATTTCCAGAAGTTATTTGGAAATATTGACTAAAACGCTCCGAATTAAAGAAATCAGTTTCTACTAAATACCACGTAAATCCATTGTATTTGTTTTGACTTAAATATAGAAAAAGACGGGGATTAGTATATAATTGATAATAATATGAATGTTCTATTTCTAAATTCGATGAAAGGAAAGCATTTTCAACTTCAATTTCAGAGGAAGTTATAGAAAAATTTAAGTTTTTTGCATTTGGATTATTTATTTGTGCACAATAATCAAAAACATTATAGTTTGTTTCTTGCATGATGAAAAATTGGGCTGAATCAAAATAATATCCAAAACCTGCTACCATTGATATCGCTATTGCTAATGTTAAAATCGCTAATTTGGAATCATTTACATATTTCCAACTTTCTTTTATGTAAAAACTTAATTTTGTTCTCATTTTTCTTTCCTTTGAACCTTTTTCATACTAATTTTTAAAGATGTTTCTTTCTTTTGAAAAAATCTATTGATAAAATTGCTAATTGTGAAAATACTTAATGCTATAATTAAAAAAATGCATAGAATTTGACTAATTTCATTTAAGTCTGAAAAAATGGGGAAAGTAAAATCACTCGGAATCTCGCCAGCGATTCGTGAGCTATTACTTAAAAGTTCAAATTTTATAAAACTTAAAGCGGTCAAACTTCCAATTGGAATACTTATTATAAGTGCTGTAATTAATATAATTCCAAATTCAACTATCCTAATTGTAATTAGTTGATTTTTTTTCATCCCTCTACCCAAAAGACGTTTTTCAATTGGTTTTGATGAATTTAGGAAAATTTGAGACAGAATTGCAATTTCTCCCACAACAAAAAACCCTATAATTATAAAATCATAATAGAGTAAACCAAAAATATTTGATAAATTTCCTTGATTTCCGATCTTAATAGGTGAAATCTCATCCCAATCTGGGTCTTGAAATTGAATTATAGGAAATTTACAATAATTTGATAGAAACTTTAGCATTATATTATATAATAATTCTTGATTTGTATTTTTAGAGAATTCCTTTAATTTAATCAAAGAATGAAATTCTTCACCCAATAAAGCTTCATTTTCTGTTAAGGCTTCATTATAGTCAATTAAAATTATATCTGAGATATCATTTGTGCTACTATAATAAACTCCAGGAAAAATATCTATTGCACCAATAATTTGCACTGGGTGATCAATATATTGCTGATTGTCTGGAACACCATAATAATGAAGTGAAATCATAATTCTATCTCCAATATCTAAATTATTTTTTCTAAGAAAATGTGAACTTACAATAATACCAGTAAAATTATCATTTTCTTGGTTAAATTTGATTAATCCTTTTAAACTCGAATAAAGATTTGGATTTACATCTAATACCTTATTTTGACTAAAGATCGTGAGATACTTGTTTGTTTCAAGTGAAATTACTTGGATTTTTCTTTGAGTCACTGGGTTTAATTCCAGTGTTTGAGAATAATAACAATATTCGCTCTTATAGTAAAAAGCTAAATCTTCAATGATCTTTTGGTTTGTTAAATCAGATAAATTTCTAAATTTGTTTTCAAACGATAGAATATCACTTTGATTTTTGAAATAAGGATCTTCATAAGAAATATTAACATCTGCTCCAATCTGAAAAACTTCAGGCATTCTTAAATAATTTGAGGTAGTATTACTCAGAATATTTAATGCAATTACCCCAGAAAAAAGAAGGGTCAACTGAATCAAAATTGCATTCCATTTTTTTTTTCCTATCAAGTTAACTGAAATATATTTGTCAAATTCACCGAGGGTGATATGTGATATAATTTTTACTAATCTTGCATAGAATTTAGGGCGTTCTAATGAAATAATCCGAACTATTCCAATTATTATCATAATAACACCAATAAAAAAACTAAATTCGATAATTTCATAGTTATTTTGTAGTGTCGAAAAGAAATCAATCATTAAATCAGAAAAAACCAGTTTGTTTTTTAGAATTAATAAGAAAAATAAAATGATAGGAATAGCTCCAAAAAAAAGTAACAACCAGGTTTTTACTGAAACTTGGTTCTGCCATTCTTCTTTTTCTTCTTTAAAAATTTTAGTTCCAAATAATAATTTAATTTTTTTAAAGAGAACATAAGTATATTTTAATTTTTCATTTGTAACTGTTTCTATTTTCGCTTTATTATTAAAATAATTCTCGCTTTTTAATTCTGAATTTTTTATTGAATGTTTCTTTTTTGTCTTAGCAGAAAATAAAATAAATTCGTCCAAATTTGCAGAGTAATCTTCTTCTATTTTTATTTTTTGGGTTAATTTTTCCAAATTTAAACGAGAAATCATTCTTAAAATTTGAATTATTGATATGAAATTAATTATAATACTTAAAATAAAACCCCATAGTATGGCACTAATGTTCATTTCAGGGTTTAAATTTACGCCTATTTCTTTAAGAAAAATATCATGGAAGATTTGATCATATAAGTAGAAAGTTCCAAATCCTAAAACAATGCCGAGTGAGGAACCAATCAATGCATTAATAAAACCATCAAAAATGATTATCTTATTTAGAATTTTATTTTTAATTCCCATTGATTTTAAATAGAAAAGTTCTTTTTCCTTCTTTTTTTTCGATGATTTCATCAATAAAATACTAATTGTCAATGAGAATAATATTATAGGCATATAGATTAATTGAAAAAGAAATTTTGATTGTTTAAAATCATCATAAAATAATTTCATATTACCGCTTAAAAGATCAACAAATCCATGATCAATTGGTAAATAAATAGATAAATTCTGAGAAGCAGATTGAATTGTGGATATTTGGTGTCGAATTTGATTGAAATCTAACATTTCACGGTTATACATTAAAAAATAACCTGATCGAGTGTAAGACGTACGTAAATACTGATAATACCATTCATCTTGAGCAATTTCTTGATGTAATATTTGAAATGGGTGTTGCATATCAGGACCACTAAAATTATAATAAGAAAACATTGCGGGTTCATCAAATTTGGAAATAGAAAATGGAATTTCTCGATTAGTGAGATAATCTTCATATGTATAAGAATAAATAAAATGTTCTGTATCAAAGACATATTCATTTTGGACTGCTAAATATATTCCAGATATAGTTACATTCTTTAATTGAAATGCTTTATATTGCACAATTGGAGGAGAATATTCAAGATCAGAACCAATTAACATTGTAATATTTGTAGTTTGATTTGTTTTTAATCCAAGCTGCTGAGCAAAACGATATTCTATTAATATCTCATTAGGATTATTTGGTGTTGTTCCTTCAATAACTTTAAAGTACTGTTTAAATCGACTTGAATTATAAAAATTATTATCAAAAACAATGAATTCAATTTCAGTCGCATTTAATTTCCTTTGATAATCGAAAAGACTAACGGTAGATAAAGGATTAATCGTCGCCCATTGATTATGTACCCAAAAACCTTCTTCAATACTTAAAATCCCGTATTGACATACTTTTTCGATTTGCAAACTCGATCTTGAAATGGCATTCATTACTTCATTGTAATCTTTTTCAAAATTGAGAGAATACTCTAGTTTTGGGATTGCTGAATGATGTTCGCCATAGATTTGTTTATGACTTATCTCAAAATCAGGAACAAAATCAAAGGATTTATTGAATTGATATGAGAAAAGCGCATTATTATAGAAACTTAACCCTACAATCATTGAAATAGCAATACTGATACTAAAAATGATTAACCATTGATTTTTTAAGTTGTAAATCGATTTTTTCCAATAGAATCCAATGAATGAACCCATAAAATCCCTCAATGTCTAGAAACTTTTTCACTCTTGTTTTTTCACTTTATTTTAATTTTGCTTTTTCTAAATCAAAGGCTGTGATTGTTATATAGGAGATTTCATTACATTCTTTGCAGAATATCGCTGTTCGTTCGATGACTTTATTATCACATATTTGTGCGAAAACTTCATCAACATCCAATTTTTTTACAATATTCCTACTATGGCAATGCGGACATATTTCAATATCTTTCAAATATGGATAGTTTTTTTGTTGAATTACTTGAGAAGTTTTTGTATCAGTGCGAGATGAATTCATATCGATAATAAAATCATCTTCATCAAATGATTGATTATTATTTTCCCCTTCTTTTTGCATACTCTCTATTCGGCGAACAAATTGACCATCACGAATAACCAGAGTATAATCTGCTATTTTTCGCAACGCAGGATCATGAGTTACAATTAAAAGTGCCTTATTGGGGTTTGAAGCCATAAATTCTTTGAAAACTGTCATTATATTTTCTGCTGAAACTGAATCAACATTTGCAGTAGGTTCGTCTGCAATTATAATGGATGGATCGTTGGCAAAAGCCATTGCAATTGAAAGTCTCTGCTTTTCTCCGCCTGATAAAGTGCTAGGGCGATGATGGATACGGTGTTCTAACCCTACTTTTTTTAAGAGATCTTCAACTCTCGCGCGCCGTTCTGATTTCGATAATTTTCCCAAAACTATCATAGGTAATTCTACATTTCCTGCAGCTGTTAAACTAGGTATAAGATTAAAAGATTGAAAAACAATACCAATTTCTTCTTGTAGTAATTTTTGGATACCTTCATCCCGTAATTTTGTGATTTCCATACCTTTGATTTTTACAGAACCTGCATTAGGACGTTCAATTCCGCAAAGACAATTCAAGAGTGTAGTCTTTCCAGAACCGCTGGGACCCATTATTACGATAAGTTCTCCTGGATAAATTTTTAAATCGATTCCCCTGATTGCCATTACTTCAATTTTTTTTTGTTTGAAAATTTTGTAAACACCTGTAAGTTCAACAATGGGAATTCTTTCCCCTTCCAATTTCGTTGTTGAAGACAAAATTTCATCCGCCATAATAAGATAGAGAAGGCGTTATGATTTTAAAATATATTAATTATAAGAAATGAAAGTTCATTTTTTACTGAATTAGGAAATAAAAATTAGACTGCGAATAAGTTTTCATTTCTCGATAAAATCACCAAATGGTGGAATTTTATATAAATCATTATAACTTTTCAATAAACTTCGATTTATGTGCATTCCTTTCTCATTTTTTATTAGAATGTCTTTATTTTCCAAAGTTTTAACATGATATTGAATTGCTCCATGGTAAACACCAAGTCTTCGAGCAATTTCAGATAGACCGATGTTCTCTTCCTTTAAAAGAATCTTGATAATATCAACGACTAAAGGATTTGAAAAAAGTACAACAAATTCATCGAATATTTCTGGTAAATTAGCTAGGAAATAATTAAGGGTTCTTCCAATTTTCTTTGAACGAACTAGTCCAAAAGCTTCTAAGACCATGACATGTTTAATGAAAGGATTTCGTGTAATGCCAATTACTTCTTCTATTCTAGTGTCTCTTGCATGAGTACCTGGATAATCATGAATAAAGGAAAGAACTTGTTGTAAGGTCTTTGTGCCTAAAATTTCTCTACGAGTACGACGTTGATCTGAAACAATCCAACGTTTTTCTGATAATGATTTAATTGCTTGGAATATTTGCTCTTTTGAATAACCTTTACTATGAGTTAATCTTGCAATACACTTTGAATATAATTTTTCCATTAAAGGGCTGAGCATTTCTACTCTTTCTACTTGTATGTCTGCTTTATAACGTTTTTGTTTCAAGATCTCCTCCGCGATACTAAGAACATTTTTTTCCAAATCAGAAAGGTCTTCAAATTCTTTATGAATTTTCTCTATTGGATCAATTTTAGCTGCTTTAAATTCTTGAATTGTCCGTTCACTTGAAATGGATTTAGCTGATTTAGTAGATTTAGGAAAAGGTGCTAAATTAAGTGGAATTGAGCTTAAACTAGCATTATTTTTACGAAGGATTGAAGAGTTAATTACATTATTTATTGGCGTTTTAGGATTTTTTTCTTTTTTTTCTTCACTTATTTCTTCTTTTTCAATGTGTTTAATTAGTTCTTTTTCAGCCATGTTTTGTTCCAATCCTGGTAAACCTTATGATTAAAAACTTTTTAATCATCTCATTTCTTTTATTTCTTCAAACTTTTTATTAATTTTTATTTGATTTTTCTAAAATATATACAAATTCATCTAAATCTTCTTCTGGTAAATATTTCAATTGATTTATTAAAAAATCTTGTTCTTCCCTTGCCATATCTAAGGAACGAATGCGATTTATATATTGTGTATTGATTAAGTCTTCTGATTTATTAACATTTTCAAGCTCTAAAATATACTTCTTCTGAGCATTTTTGTTTAAATATAAGAATGCTTTGGATATTTCATCCTTTTCTCCATTTGAAATGGGTAATTTAATTAATCGTTCCCTAATTTCTGGATCCAGTACTGTGAAAATAATTTTCGAAATTTGTCCTTCAGGAGGAACTGGACGGATATTTTCTTGCCGAATTAAAAGATTGTGAGGTGTTAAATTTTCCTTTTGTGCTGCTATTTTCTTCTTATTAAATGTTGTTTCCTCTTTTGGAAAATTTTTGTTTGAAATAATTGATTCCGGGTGAAGTAATTCACCAGTTTGTGGATCAAATCGTTTTACTTTTTTTCTATTGTTGTAGTTTACCGGTTGATCTAAATTATCTAAGACATTGCTAATTTTATTCTCAGAAGTTTCATTTTGATTTGGAAAAACTAAAATATCAACCAAATCTCGAATTTCAAACACTTCTGGTAATTTTTGATCATATTTTCGCAATTCTTTTTGGAAAGTTATAATTAAACCACCAATTATTAATAAATAAATTCCAACACCTAAATTTAAGGTGAAAATTCCACATATAATTAAAATTATTGATTTTTCAAGAGGTATCTCTTCTAATTTTTCATATTTTAATGTTGGTAAAATAGAATAGTATAAAATTAAAACAATGATTCCACCAGATAGTAGAGTATAAAAGAAACTTCCAAGACTGTAATTCTTGTTATCAAATATTTTTCCAAGTCTTCCTAAAATTCCAGCAATGAAGAATGTAATAAAAATACTGAAAATATATGGAATAAATGAATAAAATATTTCTCGATTCCAGATAAGATTTAATTGAGGATTTTGATGAATTACAGGGTGATTTTGCGATATCTGTTTAGTTTCTTCGATAAAGATAAGAACTGATAAGGTACCTCTTGCTAATAACAATATTCCTATTCCATTTATACCTATACTTATAAAACCTAATATTATCATTGGAATACCAGCGTGAGAAACATGAGCACGTCTCTCTGAATATAAAAATTCTCGGTGATCGTATGTAATGATATAAAATTCAATCAAAAGTAATCCAACTAAATGAAACCAAGATCTGTTGTGTATTGAAGTAATTAATGTGATTATAAGGATTAATGTGTAATAAAAAGGTGTCAATTCTACTAAAACATTTTTTGCTGATTTAAGATTTTTAATTTTCTCATTTGTTTTTCGTGTATTTTCTTTTGTTCGGAATAAATCTTTTTGATATTTCTCTTTTTCTCTCGTTTCTTTCAATTTTTCTTTTTTATCTATTTGTATATTTGTATTGAATGAACTATAATTACTTTCTTGCTTACTTATTCCTTTATTCGTGAATAATTCAGAAAATACTATGGAAAAATTACTTTTTAATTGTGTTTTGATTCTTTGCCATTCTTTTTTCCATTTTATCCATTGCATCTCTTCTTTTGTAAGATTTTTCTGAATGAAAGGACTTTCTTGCTTTTTTTCCAAAGGTTTGACATCACCTGATTCAATGCCATGGAAAGGAAATCCACATTGTTCACAATATACTGTCTTTCCCGATAAAAGCAATTTTATAAGTTGTATATCTAGACGATAATGACATTCGGGGCAGTGAATTTCAGGCAAAGAACCCGAATCAAGTGAGTTATAATTCATAATAAACACATGTTTTTCGTTTCAAAGTACATTATTATTGGAATGTATTTCAAAGTAATTGAGTCCAATAATTATCATTTTAACTTTATCCTTTTCTATCTTTTTCTATATATGCTCGCATTAAAAAAAAAATTGGAAATAGTCTAAGAGAATACATTCAAATAAATAATCAAAGTTAGCTACTAATAAGTGTTGTTATGAAAACCCCCCTAAATTTAATCAAATTTTTGAGCACTATTTTTCTTTTATAACACACCCCTCACAATCCTACCCCCGAAGGGAGGGCTCTTCACGCCCCCCAGTGAAACCCTCTCTTCAACCTCTCTTTTACTAAATTAACATTATATTAAATATAAATATAAATATAAATATGAATTAACAATATTTTTCCAATATCTTTTCCTACCAAAGATGGGCGATAAAATGATAAATAAATTTGAAAATGATATTGTTCGGATAGGGCCAACTGGTGTTCAAAAAGAACTTTTTAAAGTAAAAGGGAAAAATGGAAAAATCAGAAATGGAAAAAGATTTGAAATTCCAGAATATTTAGCAAATTTGAATTTAAATGCTTATGAATTTCCAGGGGGTAGAATGGCTAATTTTAAAGATTCTCCAGATTATGAAAAATTTCGTCAAAATGCTCAGAAATTTAATGTGGCAATCTCATTGCATGCCCCCTATTATATATCTCTAACCAGTGAAGATGATATCGTTTATGAAAAATCTATAGAACGATTGGCACATACTTATGCATGGGCGACCTATTTGAATGCAAAGCGCATTGTTCTTCATCCTGGTTCTTATGGTAAATCTATCTTATTAAATAAAAAATCAAATAAATCTGGATTAGATTCATTCATGGGTACTTCTCAATCTTCCAAGATTGATGCAAATATACAAAATAAAATTACAAAGATTGTCGATGGGATTCGATCTGGTATTGAAATGGCAGGAAAAATATATCCTTATTTGAGATCTGAATTTCAAAATATATGCCTCTGTCCTGAAACAATGGGAAAACATGGTCAGCTTGGCACTTTATCAGAAATAATTGAGATATGTAAATCGGTTGGTCTTAATAAAGCACGACCCTGCGTTGATTTTGGACATCTTTATGCGAGAAATCTAGGAAAATTGTCTGCAGATCAGTTATATTCAAAAACAATAAATCAAATAGAATCTGAACTTGGATCTAATGTTGTTCAATCTTTACATATTCATTATTCAATAGTGGAATTTACTCCAAAAGGAGAAAAGAAACATCATGAAAATGAAACACTTACTTGGGGACCTCAAGTTGATTCTCTTTTTCAATTTATTATAGATAATCAACTAACACCGATTATTATTAATGAAAGCCCAAAATTAGAACCCGATGCAGTATGGTTGATGAAAAAATTAAACAATTTAAGAAAATCTACATAAAAAATTAAAGTGATGATGAATTACTTTACAATAAATAATTCGGAGAATATAGAATGCCATTCTGCAATGGATGTGGATTATATCATAACTTTGTTGATCAACGTAAATTATGTCATTCTTGCTCAAAACTCTTCCAAGAAAATAAATTGGATGAAAAACGCATTTTTTATCAAAGAAAATTAGTTATTCAAAGTAATTCGTATAAGCTTTTATATTATCCAGTTAAATTGCAATCTATTCCTGATTTATTTAAGCACACAAAAATTGAACCAGTTGCAAGGAGATCTTTACAATTATCTCAATTTTCGACGATTTATGAAGAAGGAAATCAAACAAATAATCGTGTTATTCAAAATCAGAATCCACTTGTTCAACTCTTGAATACTGCCCCATTTGGATTAAGCCGATCAAAAATCGCCCTTATTTCAGCAATACTCGGTTTTTTTCTCTCTTTTATTCCATATTTAAGCTTTTTTGGTTTATTTCTAGAGATATTTGCTTTGCTATCGGTTATTAAAGCTTTTAGAACTGAATCTCGAAATTGGCAGCAAATTTTAGCATTACTTTTATCTTTAATATATTGGGCTATAATCATTGCAGGAACAGTAATCATTTTGCTTAATCCTGAAATACTCGCCTCTTTGGAACAAGCTATTAATCAACCATCAAGTATTACTTGAAATGAAAAATGGGATAATGAAAAGAAAATCAATTATTATTCAAATATTGCTTAAGTTCAAATTGTATTTTATTATTCCTTCGTTCTGTTATCATCATTTTGGAAATATATCTGCTTTTCAGTAATTATTATATCCATATATACATCTTTTTCATGTGTTGGAATTGGGAATTTCATTACAGCATTATCTAAAGCGAAAGCAATTTTTAAAATTTCTTTATTCGTCAGAAATGAATCGTAATAACCAGCACCGTATCCATAACGTGCTCCGTAAATATCAAATACAGAACCTGGAACTAAAATTATTAAAGATTTTTTGTGATTATTTGACAAAAATTTATTTAGATTGATCTTTTGACAAGTAAGTTTTGGTTCCATTATTCCATAAGCACCTACTTCAACATCATTCACAATATCATTAATTCTATAAATATCTAAGGCAATCCTTTCGTTTACACAACGTGGAAGGAATAATGCTTTGCCATCGTTTAAAATTTGTGTTAATAGTGGTCGAGTATCAAATTCTCCTGATTCTACTTTTCCAAAATATCCAATAATTGAATCAGATTGTTGATAATCATATAAATTGAAAAATTTTTTCACAATTTTAGCGAATTTCTGCATTCGTGTAACAAGTGGAAGTTCTTTTCGTTGTTTAAGAATTTTTTTTCTTAATTCTGCTGGATCAAGAGGTGTTTCCATAACATTTGAAATGAGACTAATTGTTAAAATATTTCCAACTCACACATTTTAAATGGGAATTATCGATCTATATAACCTTATCAAAAATCAGATTAGATTTATTTACAAGTGTTTTTTAAAGAACACAAATACGTTGGAATTTGTACGGGTGATACCAATATCGACACATTTGTCAAAATTTAATTAAGCAAACCTTCTCATTTATGATTAGGGGACTCTATTCAGATGGAAATTTTGAAGAATTATAGATGTCGATTAATGTTACGGTTCCAATATCTGTCGATTAAATGAATTTGGATCCGATGTTATAATATTCCTAAGATAGAGTCCTAAAAATCATAATTAATAAAGAATATCAGGGAATGATTTTATGGCTAACAGACTATATACATTGATGAAACGACGTGGTTTTGCTGAAACTTTAAAAGTTCTAGGCAGTTTTGAAAAATGCGAAGCAGTACAATCGAAATTTTTCGAGAAATTTGAAGAATCCGATAGTTATTACAATGCTTATTTACGAGTAAAGAAACAATTACTTGATTCAGAACTAATTAAATTCAAATTAAACGAGAATAATGAAAAAGTAATTTATTTAACCGATAAAGGCAAGCAAGTTCTTGAAAAAATGGAAGAAATCGAAAAACTAATTGAGTAAATTCCTTCTTTTTTTCTCTTTTCTCATCTTGTAAGTTATCTCTCATCTTTCTCATCATAATTTAATTTTCAATTTGTATTGTGGTATATAATTCAGCAGAATAAATAGAAAGTCGATTATTCCAACTAAAATTAAAGGGTTATTATATAATTTTAGGAAGAAGTTTTAAGTAATTCATGAACGCTAGTGATTAAATGAGAAAGAAATGGATATTCCTCCGAAATTTACAAATTGGCCCATTTGGGATGATCAAGATATTTCTATGGTTAGTAATGTCATTAAATCTGGAAATTGGTGGTGTGGTGCCCCTAAAAATAAAGCAGGAAATCAAGTTTGGGATTTTCAAGATGAATTTGCACAATATTTGAACGCGAATCATGTATTTGCTTGTACCAATGGAACTCATGCAATTGAAATTTGTCTGCGTGCTCTTGGGATTGGATTGGGCGATGAAGTAATTGTATCTGATTGGACATTTGTTGCTAGTGCTTCAGCTGTTGTGGCTGTTGGAGCAATACCTATATTTTGTGATATTGACGCAAAAACATTCCTTATCGATTCGCAGCAAATTAAAAAATTAATAACTCCAAAAACAAAGGCAATTATTTGTGTTCATTTGGGGGGAATGCCATGCAATTTAGAAGAAATCCTTCAAATTGCAAAAGAGAATGATCTAAAAATCATAGAAGATTGTGCTCATGCTCATGGAAGTCGATACAAAGGTAAATCTGTAGGTCTTTGGGGTGATTGTGGCACATTCTCTTTTCAAGCAAGTAAAGTACTAAATGCAGGAGAAGGAGGCGCTATAATTTGCAGTGATGATCATATTGCCAATAAAATTTATGAGATTTTAGATAGCGGGCGCCATCCAGGAGAATGGTTTTATGATCATTTTACCTTCGGCTCAGATTATCGTTTAGGAGAATTAAATGCTGCATTGTTACGAAGTCAATTAAAAAAATACCCCAAACAATTTGAAAAACGAAATCAAAGCGCGATTTATTTAAATAGTGCTTTAAGTCTGATTCCTGGAGTGCACCCACAGAAGAGATATTATTATGTTGATGGGTGTGCTAATTATGTGACAATTTTTTATTTTGATCCGGAATATTTTGGAGGAATTGATTACAAAATTATGTATAAAGAATTATCACAAGCAGGAATTCCAACAGATGCATGTTATCCTCCGTTACATAGGCTTGAATTGTTTCAAAAAGTAAAATTGTTGCCAAATATCGATTATAGTAATGCCAATTGGGGAAATGAAAAATCTAACCTTGAGCACTTTCCTGTAGTTGAAAAAATATACCGTAATGCTTTTCAATTAGATCACCGAGTTCTTCTCTCTAATCAAGCTGCTTTAGATTATATTGTAGAAACTTTAAAAAAAATACAAGAAAAATATAGCATTTAAGAAATATAGAAAGTTGAAAACGCTATAATATAGTAAATGAAAAAAAGGTTCATAATGGTGACTTCAGTTGAGAAATGAAAACTTAGGTAAAAAAACCCTTCAAGAGATCATGCAAATTCCCGATTCGATTGAGAATTCTATCTTTAAAGAAACGAATAGGGAAAAAACTCTTAGTATTGCTAAAAATATCATTAAAAGTAAATGTGTCTCAATTTATATATTTGGATCAGGCACAAGTTATCATGCAGGTTTAGTTTCGACATATTGGTTCAGCGAATTAGCCAATTATCCAACACATTGCGAATTAGCACCTGAATTTCCTTATTTGATTGAACCAATAATCGCAAAGAAACATGTGGCTATTTGCATTAGTCAATCTGGAGAATCAGAACTTACTGTATACTCTGCTAAAAAATCAAAAGAAAAAGGTGCCTATGTTATTGGAATTTCAAATAATAGTTCAAGCCAATTGGCTAAAATCACCGGACATAACTCCATCATCACTGAAGCAGGACCGGAAGAAAGCATCTTAGCAACTAAAACGTATCTTAGTCAACTTAGTGTATTAGCCGCGTTGGCAATTGATTTAGCATTTTTACGCCAAAAAATAACTCTTGAAAAATATAATCAAATTTGGAAAGAATTCCAATCTGTTCCAAATTTAATTAAATCTGCTTTACCAGACATTCATAAGGAAATTTTAAAAATTGCACCATTCTTTAAATTTTCCCGTAATTGTTTTGTAATTGGAGCAGGTCCTGATTACGCAAATTGTATGGAAGCTGCATTAAAACTTAAAGAAGGTGCTCGAATTTTTTCTCAAGCATTTTCTACGGCAGAAACCCCACATGGACCCATTACTCTTCTTTCAGATCCCCGTGATGCGTTTGTTCTATGCATTATTCCTCGCCCAGAAGCAACTTCACGACACTCAGATATTATCAAATTGATTAAACGTCTTGAAAAAAAGGGAGTAACCATATTAGGCATAAAAAATCCAAACGATTTCATAAAGGAATTAGAGATCTCTATAGATATACCCAAGTGTAGCGATTTTTTCTATCCCCTTTTCTCAATTATTCCCGTTCAATTATTAGTGGTAGAAATTGCCGCAATTCAAAATAATGATTGTGATCGACCTATATATCTTTCAAAAATTTCCAAATTATGATTATTTTTCCCAAAATTAAGATATGGAATTTTTTTCAGCAAATTAAAACGGAATATATTGATTTTTCATGTCAAAAAAAGTATTAATTATTTGTCCCCATCCAGATGATGCAGAAGCATTTGCTTCACAATTATGTATGCAGGCAGTACAAGCAAAATGGGAAGTTCATCAAGTATTGGCTACATGTGATGAATATGGAACTCCAATCAATAAATTTAAAGGACAACGGATTAAAAGAATTCGTTATTTGGAAATGCTAAAAGCTCAACGTTTGTATGGGGTTGACAAAAATGGAAAATATATTATGCAACTCCACTGGATGAACTACATCGATGGATTTGTTCCCCAAACGAAATCAGCCGTTTTCCGACTTAAAGTTTTTATTCAAAAAATCAAACCAGATATAATTATTGGCCCAGATCCATTTATCTATTATGATAGCCACGTAGATCATATAGCGGTTGGTAAAAATTATTATCTGGCATTAAGATCTTTAGTATCATTAGAAAGACCGCGGCTTATGCTGTATTTCCAAACACTCATGCCGGATTTTTTTCTCCCAAAATTACATTATAAAAGGGTGAATTTAGTAAGATCAGCGCATTTGAGTCAATGGACTCCACGAATGGTAAAAATTATCGAAAAATTTAATTTTATTGTGCAAATTGGAGTAATTCTGAAACATGGATATGTTAGAAAGGTGGAAGGATATCGACTGGTAACTTTTAATTCTTCACATAATATTCCTTCTGGTTTTGCTAAAATACTTTTCTTCTTTTTCTGAGATCGTCCTCTTGGATATAAAGAAGGAAGGTTTATCCCTAATCCAAGAGAATTGGGGCTTGAATTGATTCCTCATGAACCTATTCAGTAAAAGATAATAATAGATGAATATTCAAATAAGAGAATACCTCAAAGTAAATATTATGAAACTAAAAATAGGGATTATTGGCGCCGGTTTTATTGCAGAGCGCCATATTCATGCATTTTGTCAGATTCCTGAAGTTGAAATTGCCGGCATCTGCTCTCGTAATACAGAAAAGGCATTAATACTTGCTCGAAAGTATAATATACAACCTGAAATTTTCTCAGATTATCAAATCCTTCTTAATCAAGAGTATGATGCAGTAAGTATTTGTCTTCCAAATTATCTCCATAAAGATGTAGCAATTCAAGCCTTATCTAAAGGAATGCATGTATTTATTGAAAATCCTCTCGCACGAACTGTTGCTGAAGGGGTTGAAATGATTCGCGCAGCCAGAAAATCTCAGCGCATGATAATGTACTGCGAAAACAACATGTTTGCTCCTGCATTTGTGAAAGCAAAAGAATTGATTGATTCTGCTTCTATTGGAGATATTTTTATGGGAAGAGGGTGGGAACGCCATTCAGGTCCGCATAGTGCTTGGTTTTATAAGAAACATGATGCAGGGGGTGGTTCTCTTATCGATCTCGGTATTCATGATATTGCATGTATTGTATGGTTAACTGGTATGGATGTGAAAGAGGTATTTTGCCAAATACAAACCAGTCAACCCGATCGTCACGATTTTGGAAGGTGTGAAGTGGAAGATAATGCTATTGGAATTCTATATTTGGAGAATGGTGCCCAAATTAGTATTGAAGAATCTTGGAATGTTCCCTCCAGTTTTGATGTTAAAATCGAATTATATGGGGAAAATGGCCAGATTATCGTGAATCCCAGCCGTATGGCTCCAATGGAAGTATTTTGCACTCAAGGCTATGGATATACTGTTGAAAAAGCTAGTACCACCAAAGGATGAACTTTTCCTATCCCAGATGAAAATTCTACCTTTGGATATTTACAAGAAATGAACTACTTCGTTCGCTGTATCCAACAACAAAATCCAGAAATGACAGTGCGAATTAGTTTTCCCAGATGGAATTTTTGGTCTCAAAATTCTCGCTATAGTAGAAGCGATGTATATTTCAGCTCAATCAAGAAAAATTGAAAAAGTGAAATATCCAGTAATAAACTAAGTGGGTCTGAATAGTATGATTAGCTTAAGTTTATTATTTCAATCCCATTGTCCTTGAGAGCGTAGTTCTTTGATTTTTTGATTTGCCATATTTTTTAAAGCAATATAATCAATTTTTTCAGTTCTATTAAGTGGCATCTCGTTATACTGTAAAATAACTACTAAATTTGGGCGCTTATATGCCGCTAATCCCTTAGCTGCCTGTATAACTTCTTCTTCTGATATGTGCTTACCTTTTTGTTGTTCTACAAAGGCGACGATACCTTCACCGTAAACAGAATGCTTATGACCAACAATCCCTATATTTTCTACTTTATCCTTAAGTTGTTCTAGCAAAAATCCTTCTATTTCGGGTGGATATACATTATAGCCTTTTGATTTGATCATTAGTTTAGAACGGCCAATAATATGGAGTCCTTTTTCATCTATAAAACCTAAATCTCCCGTATAACACCAACCATCAGATGAGATTGCTTTTTTGGTATTTGTTGCGTCATTTACATATCCGAGAAACACTTGGGGGCCAGAAAAGCATATTTCTCCCACTTCACCTATTTGTTTTTCAAAACCCGAGGTTCCATCTGGATTCATTTCATTACGTATCGATATTGGGGTAATCGGCATCGCATATCCCACACTTTCAGAGAGTAATTGAACATCGGCATCTTTTGGCGTGTATGTTGCCATCCCGGATAATTCTGTAAGACCCAATCCTGTTCCTATCTGGGGCGCTATTAATCTTAGTTTTTCAAGAAAAGGTCGTCCTACAGATTGTCCTCCATATATTGCAAATTTCAAAGAAGAGAGATCATAAGTATTGTAATTCGGTAATCGCCATTCTAAATTAAATAAGGCAGGGATTTGCCCCAAAACAGTAATTTTATACTTTTGGATAACTTCTAAGCTAAGATCAGGTTTAAAAAGATCTAATACTATTGCTGTCCCTCCAAAGAAAAACGTAGTAATTAGTTGTTCGGCTTGACCTCCAACATGGCTTGGAGGAAGATTTACCAACATTACAAGATCTTTATAACGTAGGTCAAATCCCCACCCCATACAAAGATTTTGAGCAGTAATTCCTTGATGTGAAAGCAAAGCAGGTTTTGGATATCCAGTAGATCCAGTTGTATAAATCACTTGACAACCGTCTGTTTCTTGGATATTTGAATGCATTTTTTCATATGTCTCTAAAAGATCTTGGCGTTTTCCTTGATGAATAAGCATATATAATTCATGGGCTGATTTAGCAAAACTCCAAGCAGAAATAACCGATTCTTTCCCTACTTTTTCAATTAATTGATCTGGTTTGCTAAATTGTATAAAATATTGTACACAATCCACATTATCACGAGCTATTTGAACCATGGATTTAAAATCTGCTACATCAGTTTCCCCTAAATGAAAATACATTTTAGCTTTCACAAGAGAAAGGCATCGAACAACTTCTGTTGGTTTCAAGCGAATATCCAAAGGAACATGAATTGCTCCGATTTTAAAGCATGCATATTGAATGAATATATGTTCTGGAAGGAAAGGAAGGGATGTCGCAATAAAGTCTCCTTTTTGAATGCCTAAATCTATTAATTTAAATGCTAAAGCAGTAGCATTTCTATCAAACTCTTGCCAAGTAAATTCTTGCCCTGTATTTGCCGAAACAAAAGCAACTTTGGTAGGCTGCTCTTTTGCCCATTTTTCAACAGCTTCATGTACCAGATGTCGATCAAAGTAATCATCTTCGTACATTTTCCAGGTTACCATCGGAACCCCATGTTTAAATTCTGGTTTTATCATAACATTTCACCTTTATTTTCGGAATTCCTCCAATTCTTTTTTTGAAGGAATATATGCCCCAGGGAATAATTCCTTGAGTTCTTGAACAGATGGTTGTCTACCGTACTCGCATAACTCAAATGCTTCTGCTTTTTTTATACGTTTTCCTGGAAATGCTTTCTTCCAGAGTTTACGATAATCAGTTATTATCCTGGAAAACACTGAGATTATAAGCATTTCTAAAATTTCCAATCGATTTTGGATATCATAATCTTCTGGAATTTGATCTTCAAAATTTAATGTCCAAGGGAGCCAATCCATCATCTGACTTTCGTGATTTATCAAAGCAGCACTTTTTTGAGAGTATTCTTCTGTAATATCCAACATTATATTCGGAATGAAGCGATAAGGTTTTTGAAAATCGTCATATGCATAGCAAATTATTGGCATTTTTCTGGTTTTCGAAATTGGAGTAGCTGAACAATAATGTGGAACAATTAGCATATAACTTGCATCCATCACCAATTGGCCTGTATATCGATGATCTCGATGATAATCATAGGGGCGGTGTGTTATAACTAAGTCTGGATCAAATTCTCGAATTACTCGCACTACTTTTTCAGTTTGCTCACGATTTACATATACATGCCCATCGTCTATATTTAGTGAGGTGTATTCTGCTCCTAATATTTTTGCAGATGCTTGAGCCTCCTTCTGACGAATTTCAGCTAAATCAATTTGATCTTTCTCATAATGACCGAGATTTCCATTTGTAAGTGAGACATATTTCACTTTATGACCCCTAGATGCCAATTTAAGTGTTAATCCTCCAGTAAGTAAATCCGCATCATCCGGATGGGCACAAATTACCATCACCTTTAGTATTTTTTTTTGTTTTTTATCTCGTGGATAAATCCATGAACAATTTAATGGCCACAATTGACTATCATATTCCTCTCCACTCATAATGTTTTATTAGTGATAGAAGAAAATAAATATATATTTGCAAAAAACGAAGGTTAATAATGTATAACGTACAATCAATTATCGATAATAAAACAGATGATTTTCAAAATATTACTAATGCTCCATCACCTCGATTACGTTGGATTGGTAGCAACTGTCGCGATAGATATAAATTTCCAAGAAGGAACGCTATTACATTTTTTCTTTGCTCATGCAGGAAGAGAATCAACTTATATGACTTTATTTGATGTAGGTGCTGCTGCCTTTATTTTCATTATTGGAATATCAATGGGAATTGCATTTCAAAATCGAAAAAGGAAATTCGGAATAAAAAAAGCTCTTTTTCATATGCTAATTCGATTTATTGCATTATTTGCTGTTGGTGCATTAATTGTAATTGCTGATGGAGGATTCATTCAAGAACGAGACGGATTACGAGTAATTCGGTGGGATGTTGTAATAAGCATTGCCACAACCTATCTGGTTGCTATATCTTTTCTCTTTATTAAACAACCACGACTGCGATTTTTTGTAGGTATTGCATTGTTAGTGATTTATCAAATATTACTTTACTCTACTGTATTACGAAATTATGCCATCGCTTCAAACCATGGAGGCATTTTTGGAACTTTGTTTGGCTTTGTAGCAATATGTATTATGGCTTCGGCTATTGGAGAGTATTTATACTTTGATCAAACAGATGAAGATAGAAAATATCAAATTGTATTGTTAATTGGAATAAGATTATTTTTGGGGAGTTTTCTCTTGGCTTTTATTCCAGGAATGGAAGCAGCGAAGCGTCAAGTATCGCTAACTTATTGCGGAATTTCATCAGGTATTACAATCCTACTTATGAGTTTCTTTGCCTATTTGGATCGAAAGAAAAATCTTGAATTGCGTTATTTACGTGCTTTTGGGATGAATCCATTTTTAATGTATTTTTTAGCAGAGATCCCATCTTTTTTAATAGACGAAATGATCGGGTTGGATTTGGTGTTGAACGACGAATGACTTACCAGATGGCAAAAGATCCTGATGGAATGGATTTTACATGTATTGCGGGCGATTTGGTAAATTGGAATGATATGATTTCCGATTGGGCTACAATTTTTCATAAAAAAGGTTATGGAAAGTTTTCAGCGACAATTCCATGGATGAATGTTCCTGGAAATCATGAATATTCATGTAAAGAAGAGAGTTGTGGATTTCGAGAAAATTATAAAATGTTTTTCCAATATAAATATCCTGGAGGAAAAACAGTTTTTCCTAACACTCCCGATTACGGTCTGTATTACTCTTATAATTATTCCAATGTGCACATGATTGCTTTAGATAATTTTGATAATGCTACCTACACTGAAGAAAATGGATTTACAAAAGGTACATTTCTAACAACTAATCAATTAGAGTGGTTGAGAGAAGCTCTTTCTCGAAATCAAAATATGTGGAAATTTGTTTATATGCATGTTCCAATGTATTCCACCGGTGATTACGGGAGCAATATTGAGTTGATTAATCAGTTTGAACCGATTTTTGAAGAATATAATGTGAATGCAGTATTTTATGGTCATGATCACCATTTTGAATCTTTTTATGTAAATCACACTTCTGGTCAAGGAATATACCATTTTGTAATAGGAACAGGTGGAGCAGGCACAGATGATTTAATTGATAAAGAAAAGATGGGAGATTGTGCTTGGTCTAGCATTACTTTGAATATTTCAAATACAGAATATAACTATAACTGTTTCTACGGATCTGAATATCAAATCTATGGTGAAATGACTTATGCTTATATTAAAGTAAATGTTTTAGGAAATCAAGCCACATTTAGCGTGATAAGGAGTGTTGATGGCAGTGAAATCATAAAATTTACTCAAACAAAATAGAATAAAAAATATAGTATCAATTTTTTTTAGTAAATTTAACAGTATTATCAAAAATTTAGCTAATTGAAAAAAAATGATTTATGATGAGAATAAAAAATCGTAAAAACTCGAATAAACCTTTTGAAAAATCAAACCATACACCGAAATCATCAAAATCCGCAAAATCTCGCGGATTAAAGATCATTCTTAATGATTACAAACCAATTTTATATTTTATTCCCCTAATTCTTCTTATTAGTTCCGATGATGCAACCCTCTTAGTAAATGAAGTTCTCATAATCGTTTTTTTTCAACTTGAAAATAATTTAACACCTTTTGGAATACTTCTTGGAGTATCTCAAATTACCAAAGCGATATCGCTACTTATTTTTGGATATTTAGCAGATAAATTCCAACGAAAAAAATTATTGCTTATTTCTTCTCTCTGCTGGGCAATTTCTGATATCATAATTAGTTTATCTGAAAGTTTTGCTATGCTTTTCACATTTAGAGTTCTCAGTTCAGCATTTGCGGGAGCAGCAGCTTCAGTTATTTTAAGTATTTTAGCCGATTCTTTTTCGAGCGATGATAGAGGGATGTCTTTTGCAATTTGGACTATGATCAGTACTATCGGTATTGCCATTGGAGGGATGCTTTGTAGTGCATTCAATAAAGTTACTGTGGATTTCGATGAATCTGCTGATGATTTTATTGCGCGTATAGCAAATATTCGCTCGACAAATTCTATTGAAATAATTCAACAATCTTGGCAAACTCCATTTTTAGTTTTTGGATTATTTGGCTTAGGATTTATTTTTCTCGCAATGTTCTTTAAAGAGCCAAAAAGAGCTGCAAAAGAAAAAACTCTTACAAATATTCTTGCATTTGATGAAGTTGATTACTCGAAATTTTATTCAATCAAATTAAGTGATTTAAAATATATTTGGAAAAGAAAAACGAATTTTTTCTTAGTGGTAAATTTTTTTGATACGATATTGGCAGGAATGTTGGTTGGTTATTTAATAATGTGGATTTCTGTTGATATGGGATTTGATGTTAGCGATTCTTCATCAATTGGATATCTTCTTCTCTTTTTAATTCCGATTATCGGTGGTTTAATTTGGGGAAATTTCTTTTGGCCTAAACGAGCAGATGAGGCTGTAAAGAAAGGAAAATTAACTGCTCGAGTTAGAACAGCCACATTTCTAGGTTGGGTTCATCTTCCCTTTCTATTATTGGGATTTGCATTTATTCCAAATTACCAAACAATGACTTTATTTAAAGGAGCTGTGGAGACTACACCTTTTACTTTTGGTGTTGGATTAACTATCATGGGATTATTAATAGGAATCGGTATGTCGTTTGAGATGGCTGTAGGACCTCTTCATTATTCTTCAATGGTTGATGTAAATTTACCAGAACATCGATCAACAATGATTGCTGCCGCTTCTTTTATGGATGCAATAGGACGTGCATTGGGAACGACTATCGGGGCTATAATTATGGATTTTTTCATTGCACGTGATAGTCCGAGTCCAATTTCTGAAACACTTCTTTTTTCTCTTATAACTTTTGGTATTATTTCAGGTTTACTATGGCTTCCAATTTATAAATATGCAAACGGGGATTTTACTGAAGTATCTCGAATACTACAAGAAAGAAAAGAATTTCTGAAGCAACAACATGGAATATCTCAAGAGGAGTAGAATTAATTATGAACATTGCATTTGGAAAAATTATTATAACTCCAAAAAATGATGGAGTTAATGTCTCTATGGCAGGATATACCCGGTCATTTCCTGCTCAAGGTAAACTTGATGATATCTATGCACGTGGAATGCTAATTGAAGAAGAACCTCGATTTGAAATATCTAATTCTTCTAAATCATTTGAATCACTTGAATCACCAAAACGTTTTCTCATACTTAGTCTCGATTTTTTAAAAGTACCATTAAGTATCTCGCAGTATATTAAGCAAAAACTTACCAAAGTGCCTGAATTTAAACTAAAACCAGAAAATATCATGATTCATGCAATTCATACTCACTCAGCTCCTGATTTAACTGGAGAATTTTATTGGCCAGGTAGTTTTTTAAATGTCTTTCGAGGAATTATGTTTGGTGTAAATCGGAATGATCGTTATATTGTTTATTTTACCGACCGTATCATAAAAATGGTACGAAAAATGGTCCTCCATTTAGAACCTTCTCAAATCGCAATAGCTCATCAGAAAATTACAGAAGATATCCTGATTAATAGAAGGAATCCTATTCGAAAATCTAAAAAAGATTTATGGGTTTTGGTATGCAGGTCCCAACAAAATGGGCATATCACAGGTATTTTAGGACATTTTCCCATGCATCCAACTACTCTATCATTTCAAAATAATAAATTATCCGCAGATTATCCTGGGCGGTTTTGTGCGAAAATTGAAAACACATTTGATCAAAAAACTCACGCTATTTTCATCACCGGCGCAGCCGGAGATTTAAATCCAATTACAACTTGTGGAACTGATTTTGATGTTTTAGAAAATGATCCAAAAGCTCGTCTTTCTGTATATGAGCAATTAGGAACCTATGAACACACTCAGAAAATTGGATTTTTACTTGCAAAAAAAGCGATAAACTTAGCAAATTCTATTCCAAAAGATCAATACTATGATTCTTTTACATTTCAAAGCCACGAGAATAAATTTCCAATTTATATTCAAGATAAACAACCATTTATTTATAATTGGGGAAGATGGCTTCAAAATAAGCTATTCTTCTATCTAAAACGAGCATTTCTATTCCCTATTGCCACTCTCCATAGTAAAGGAAGATCTCCCAATTTCCCTGGAATGATGCTGGAAAGAGCATCTTTATCAATTGATTTTCAACATAGATTAAAAGTCTGGACTATTATTCAATTCGTCAAATGCCAGTTTTTTCAAAAATCTAATCAATCACAAAGAGAACCTCTGTATATATTAGGAATTCCAGGGGAAGTCTTTGAAGATTTAGGTAAAAAATTAAAGCAAGCAGTTCCTCAAAATACTTTCAGATCTAAGAATATATTACTCTTTCAGAATACTAATGATTGGGTTGCCTATCTATTTGAACTTAAAGATTATCTGATACAAGGCGGATATGAATCCATTGTTTCTGCAAGTCCGACATGTGGCACAGAAATTCTTAAATCGTTCAAAAAAGTATTTTCTGCTACTGAAAATGCAACTTAACTTCCCTTATAAGAAAAATCAGATCAAATTTTTTTATTTTATATTTATTAGATTAGAAGCTTAACACTTCCAATTTGAGTGAGAATGGCTAAAAGAATGCTGCAAGGTACAATAATAAGAAAGTACCAATGGAATTCAATAAAAATATATCGTATACTAATTATACACGCAATTATACTCGCAAAAAAAACAACAAAAAGGATCCCCCACACTAATTCTTCTGCATGTGTATAAATTTTATGAGCACCAGCTTCTTGTGCAGGTATCTGAAATACTCTATAATAAATCCAACCTATAATGGGTATTCCAATAAGTATTGCCCAAAATCCATCGCTTAAATAATGATCTCCTTCAAAAACCCTAGCTAATGCCATAAGAATACTATATATGAGAGTAATACAAAAAGTGAATATTACTATTCCCCTTTTCTTTGTACATGTACTGATAAATCCAAAAGAAACCAGAAGAACCGCCACAGATGTGTGTCCAGATGTAAATGAACCTTTTTTCAATGCTTCAATAAAGGATAATTTTCCAAATGTCCACATGGAAGAATAAAGGCTCTGTTCTTCAGCGACGATCCCAGGACGGGCTCTTGCAAATAAAACTTTAAATCCCCGATTAATTACAGTTAATGCAAGAATTGTGGCTATCATATATTTAAAATATTTTCGAAAAGGGATTAAAATTTTTCCTATCTTCGGGATAAATGAAATGCAGTAAGCCAAAAATGATAGAATAATTATAAAATATGAAGGATCTTGCCCACCAAATCCATCACCACTAAAAAATGATCTATCAAAAAAATGAGCAAAATTTGTCAAGATCTCACTTGATTTGCGTAAAGTAATAAAAGAATTCGAGATTTTCTGGTCAAAGATTCCAATTATTATAGAACCAATAAAAGCTATAGCCAAATATAGAATAGTAATTAATAATAATCTCCGATTTTCATAGAGAGGTGGTTTTTCATTCACAAATAACCAATCGTTTTAATTACTAAAAAAGATATATTGTATCATGCAACTAATCACCAAAATAAATTATTTAGAAGCGATGGTAGAGTATTCACATTTATTTGAAATAAGTTCTCCACCCTCAATTATGAAAGAAAAAGATCTTTCTTTTGTTGTACGTGAGGAAATTTCTCAGGGAGGCACTTTATTAGTAGGAGATTTGATTGTAAAAAAAAGATCAACAAATATTTTAGAAGCACATCCCTTTCCAGAATGGGTAGTACAGCTATATAATCCTGGAATTAATCCTGGAAAATTATTTCTCATTCTTCCAAAATTTTCTACAAAACAAGTTAAAAGATTTAATCGAAAATCACTAGCTTTAAGATTTGATAAGATAAAGGATGCATTAAGTGACCTTACTGCTGTTGATTTTTTAGTAATTGAATATGTTCCAGGATTGTGTGTTAAGATTCCACCTAATATTCCTCATGAATTTGTTAGCATTACTACAAATGAGCAAAAAAATCCTTACTGTCAGGTTTTTGAGCCAAATTATCTTCCTCTAAGTGAATTGCTGAAATTTGATGTTACAAAATTCTTTACTTTAGGATTTGAGTTAAAAATATAAAAAGATATAAGAAAAATTGAGATTGACTACTTATTTTATTCAATAATCATGATAATTCATCTTTTTTCAATTCATATTTCGGAATATTAAATATCCAATAATAGAAGATTGCATTGATGATATAAACCATTCCAAATGCCCAAAGTACGTCGCTTGCATGGTGGGCACCAACTGCTATACGAGATACACCAGTTAAAATGCCTAGTATAATACTGATGAATAATCCTGCCCATTTAAAGAAAGTAAAGACTCGGAGTTTCGCTTTATAATCCCATCTTTTGACTTTTTCTGCCCAATAAATTGGATTTTTAAAAATATAATAGAAAATTATGAAGACTGCCAGAAGTGAAACGTGTCCTGATGGAAAGGATTTTCCAACACCAATTAAAGATGGATCTTTCCAAAAAGCAGGTTCCCAAACCGAATAAAAGTCGAACATTTCTGCTTCGGTACTATTTGGCCATAAAAAAGTTTGTCGGGGGCGGGGTCTTCCATAAAAACCTTTAAAGATCATATTAACACAGATCACTACACCAGTAAAAGCAGAAAGAAAGGCATAAATTCCAAAATAAGCCAAATACCCCCATTTTTTTCTATTTATCAATCCTAAAATAATCATCGGAATAAGAGTTAAATAAAGAAAATATTCAAAAATATCATTATATTCATTAAGAAAATTCCAAGGTTGGACATTTTCTAAGGGAAAACGTTGACCTAAAGGTAATGATTCATCATAAAAATAATTTGTAATGATTTTATCAAGTTCACCATCATTAATTTTCAAAAGGATGGTTCCAATAATCAAGATCACTGCAAATAATATGATGTATTTATGTGATTTTACCCAAGCGATAACATATTTCTTCTTTACGAAAGAAAGGGAATAAGTTTTTTTTATGTTGTTTTGATTCATTTTAAATCACCATAGAACTTTCCATCTTTAATTAAAAATGATGAACCGAATGATTAATTTCTCATGAAAAAAAGGCATAAATTAGTGCCAGTAAAAAAATTAATACAAATCCTAATATTCTCAAGTAGAAATTTCGTTGAGAATGAAAATTTAGTGTATTTATCTTGGATTTTGAAAATATTTTCCAAGATATCTTTTCATTAATTTCAATATGTTCTTCTCCTATTTGAGCAACATCTTGTATTCCAACAATCATCATAAGGATATTGTAAGATATAATTCCCCAAATTAGCGATGAAATTACCATATCAAAAATTATCATCCAATTCCAGGAGACAATGTAACTCCAACCCCAGAAAAGTTCTAGCGTAGATAGATACAGAATACCACTTAGTCCAAGAATATCCATTACAGTCAAAGAACTTAGCTGTTGCTCTATTGAAATATTTTCTGTAGATTCATTTTGGATTATCTTTAGTGCTTTAAGTGATATCTTATTTCTTTTGAACATGTAAAATTTATTCACTTGATGATCGCTTTGAATATATTTGATATATTTATTTTTTGGAAAGTTATAAACGAAAAACTTTACGCTGAGATAAATGCCATAAGTGAATCCGAACATCGTTAGATCTGTTCCCCAGAATATTTCTGTAAAGGCACTAACTAAAGAGATAATTATCAAGAGAGTCCCAAAATAGATTCTAAAAAGATCTTTTGATGAAATTTTATCTAATTTATCGATTTGTTCACTATTGACATTTTCTTTTGTCCGTTCTTGAATATGTGTACTTTCAGATTCTGGTTGAACCTGCTGGAGTGAAGTGTTTGAATCAAACCATAAATCATAGAACTGTAAAATCTTTTGGGGGATTTTATAATAGTTTTGTAATGGAAAAAAGGTTAGTTGAAACAAATGCGTAGGCGTGTCAAAAGATAATCGATATTTGGGAAATAATAAGATAATTACTGCTGCACAGATATCAATAAGTGCTGTTATTACCATCATTAATGGCAAAATATCATCTTTGGCAAGATGTTCTCTGAAAAGAGGAATCCCATATTGCAAGATCCTTAGTGCCATTGGGATAAAAAGCAAGATCCATATATTTTTAAACTTCATGCCTTGATTTGAAAGTGTGATTTTACTGGCTTTTTGGGAATCTATTTCAGTTATCCTTGAAAATACCAGATTTCGTTCTTGTATAGAGTACATTTCATTATCAAAAGAGAGAATAACTTGCTTAATTGAAAGAATGCTGTAAATAAACATGAAGAATCCGACAAGTAGAGGAATTAGGCCAATTGTATAAAAGAAAGATATTCCACCTAAAAATACTGCATTACCTTGACCAACATATTCACTTATTGTTGGATTTTCAGGATGGCCAATTAAATGTCCTAATAGCACATAATCGAGAATTCCTACTGTTAAAAATGCTACACTAACAAAGAAATAACTCCACGGGAAAGAGAAAAAAGATAATATCTTTCCTTTTTTGAGAGAATTTGAGTACCTAATCGATTTGATACGATTATGGTGAACAAGTTTCAAATTATGTTTTACTTCTTGTTGATTTTGTTCCATAAGTTATCCCTTCCAACTCCAATTTTCATCTAAGTATCCAAAATATCTCAATATATAGTAGGGAAGTGAAAAACTTGTACTAGCATACTCCCGAATTGTCTTTGAATTATTATAAAGATTATTTCCATCTTCTTGGTAAGGATTTTGGTTCCACACTATAGTAGATGGTTCCATCATTTCTACTGTGGCAGGCTTTAAATAACGATCACGAAAAATTGCATCTTGCAATCCATAGGTTAGCCATTGATATGTATTCCCAAAGGGGTTGTGATCTACAAAATTTTTCCACTTTGCTATATTTGGATCTATTACCTGCCATTCTTCGCTCAATTCAGTTCGGGATATGGTTTGGTTTCTCCCACCGCAAGTTGTATCATATGGAATCATATTAAAAACATGAAATCTCCATAATTGATCCAAAATATCCCACCGAATTTCATCGACAGCAAAGTTCGCTGAACCTTGTGCTAGATTTAATGCTGCTAAATATACAGCGTTTAAAAATGCATTACGATGTCCTCGATAGTTAATGTAAGTCGATGATTGATAATTTTCAAAATACTTCTTTAATAACACTGGATCATCTTCCACTAAAAATAAGCCCAATACAACCATATTTTCAAAATACTGGCTGTAATAGTTATCAATATTATCCATAGCTGATACATACGGTGTTCGGTTAATATTCCGTTCTTTGGTTAGGTAATAATGATAAAGTTGTGCATATCGAACATTTTCAGGATCAACCCGAGTTGCCATTTTAGTTAACAACAATTTCCATTGGGAATAGCATGGAGGTTGTAAATGTGCTCCATTAGGTTTTCCATCTCCACTCATTTCCTGCCAAAAACTGCTCAAAAATCCTTCCATTGCTTGTAAAATGATTAATCGTGTCACATCTTGAACATCAGGAACATCTTGTACGAGCATCAGTGTGGCTGCAATACCTAGGAAATATCCGCCCAGTTCATCTTTACTGGTGTATAAACGAATTCGCCAATCGGAATAAGGACCACTTCCATTAAAATGGCGAAATCCATCTTCAAATATCCATGAATAATTTCCATCAGTTCTTTGAGCAGGAGAAGCATAAAATCTTCCAATTTTTGTTCCTGGAAAGTCTGGTCCTAATCCTCCATTAGGTATCTCAATTAATAACCGTAAAGCTGTCAGCATACGTCGAATTAAATTTAAAGAATAATTACGCTCATCCCCATCTGGTAGAGATGCATATCGGAAGCAAGAAGCCACTAAATTTTCAGCGGTGTGTAGTGCACCATTATCGGTTCCATCATAAAGAATAATTTCTCCTGTAGTTGTATTTCGAACAAAACTTTGGCTTAAATTAATGGGAATGTGCATTTCTTGGAGATGTTCAAATTCATCTCCCATTTCAGCTAAGCGTGTAAGGTTTATTTCTTCTAAGGGATAAAATTCACTGGTGCTGGGTGCATTCTTCATATATCCAGTTAGTTCAGGAACTATTCTTCCTAAATAAAAAGTAAAATAAAATCCCCCAAATAAAAAAGGAAATAGAACCACACAAGATATAACAATTATTCGAATAGTTCGGAATCGTTTGGCTCGAATTTTCATTTTTTTTCACCTTTAAATTATTTGTATTTTATAATTTTCCCATGATCGCTAATCTTAAGATTTTTTTATAACGTTCACTCTCAACTAAATATTGAAGAGTGGGGGAAATAAAATCAATTGCACGGAAGAGACGCCGAATCTCATGAGCAAATTGGATTTTTTCAGGATCAATTTTAAAATCAGAAGCTTTAGCTTTCTTTACAGTTTCAATCCATGCAACTGGATCTTTCTGTTTTATTATTCCATCTAGTGCATATATCCCCAAATCTTCCATTCCTGCAGCTAATAATGCACTGGCTTCAGCGCGATATAATTTTGGATCATTTTGAACTGCTCGAATATCAGCAACCCCAAAATTTGTAATTCCTAATGTAATTGAAGATTTTTCTGAGCCATATTTACCAATAAACTCTTTAGCATAGATATAAATTAAATGCCGGTAATCATCATGAGATATTATCCCTTTCGATGCAGCTACATAATCAGTATTAAAAATCATATAATTAATCTGATCCCAATCAACTTGAGAAACTGGAACAGTCATAAAATCTTGAATTCGGAATTCTCCATCAAACTCGTCTTCATATGCTAATGGTAAAGCTACAGCAATTGCCTTAGTGCCATATTCGTGCATCATCTCTTGCATTTGTGTAAATTTTGCAAATGAAGCTTCGAATCTGTCTTTATTCATATTTTTTTTGATTGTATTGATTATCTTGTTCACAGATTCTAATTTATCTATCCCAGATTTTTCTTTAATTTTTTTCCAGATTTTTTTCTTTTTTCTTTTTGATTTTACCAATTTTGACTTTTCACGGATTTCTGTGGCTCTTTTTGCTTCTTTTGGATCTGTTGTTGGTTCTAAATCAATGAGAACTCCTTGTGGGATTGAAAAACCGTTGATTTTATACCACTCAAGAAGATTTTTAATCAATTTACTAAATTTTTCTACAGAAATCTCATTTGCATAATATCCATCTTCGACGCTTAACAAAGGCCAAGGAATCATGTGTTCTTCAATTCCTAAGTCTCGGAACCTCATCATCATATCTTTAAGATTAGGATCTTGAAGATCTTTTGGTAAAATTCGAAGAGCGCAATATGTATTGGTTTTCGCCAGCACTTCAATTGCACCGGAATCAATCATTTCCCGTGGGGACATAAATTCCACCGGAAAAATAATTCTATTAAATTTTTCAACCATTTGTTTTCAACCTGTAAAGAAAGTAATAATTACTTTAATCATGAAAAAAATTATTTTTGCAACCAGTAAAGGATACGACTAAGTAATGGTGCTTTATTTTCTGTAAATTCATGGCCTCCATTTTCAAAAACCAAACATTGGTCATCAGGTAGGTTCATTTTTGCTTTGTTAGGAACAAAATGCGTTTCAAAGCGAACAATATCATCATCTTTGCAATGTGCCAAAAAAACACGATTTATATATGAATAATCATGAGTAATATAATTGACCGGAGAATTTTGATGGAATGCGTCTAAAAATGCCTCTTCATCTTTAATATGTCGAACAATTGATTTATAAAGTAATCTTTTCACGAAATTACCTTTTTTAAAATTCCTTTCAAACATTATTCGAGAATCGTATGGTGCACAAATTGCGATAATCTTTTGTATACGGGATTCATGAAGTAATTTCGATAAAACCATTGTTGCCCCAAAGGATGCGCCTATTACAAATATTTTATTACGATCTACTCCTTGATGCGAATACATCCATTCAAATGCTTGTGGAACATCTTTATAAACACGTTGCACAAACTTATCATGCAAAGTGTGCAAGATATGTGGTTCATTCGGTAATCGAGAAGCTCCTGAAGCACGAAAATCATAAGCAAAAACCCGAAATCCTGCTAAGCATAATGAACTTAAAAATACTTCAAAATTGAAATCTTGGGCAAATCCTCCCAATCCATGGAAGAACAAAATACTTGGAGCAGTATCTGATGTAGTATCTGATGAGTAAATATAACCTTGTAAAGTTCTACCATCATCCATGGTGATTTTTTCTTCAAGTCTTTGAATTTGGACGGTTTGAATCCAATGTTTTTTTCTTTTTTCTATCAATCGAATTCTTATCCCTCGAAATAGAAATCTTCCTATCTTTGTTGTGATCCATCCAGTAATTAATCCCCCAAGAAAAACTGCTATCTTTAAGAGATCCATATTCAAGTTATAATTCAATCATGATCTTTAAAAAAGTAATAAAAAAATCCCCAGAATTCTGGAGAATGAATCAACCACAAAAATTTTAACACGCAGCCAAACATTTTACTAATTGGTGCAATTTAATGGCGAAAAACTCGCTTTCCGCAAAATACAAGTGAAACATTCAATTCATCTGCTTTTTGAATAACCATATCATCACGTATCGAACCACCAGGATTTAATATTGCTTTTGCACCCGCTTTAACTGCTTCTTCCAATCCATCTGGAAATGGAAAGAAACTATCTGTACCCATCACACTTCCTTGTAGATCATGACCGAATTCACGAGCTTTATCTGCTGCTAACCGAACGACATGAACTCTAGATTGTTGACCAGCTCCAATTCCCAGTGTATAAATTCCTGTTTCATATTCTTTTGCAAATGCCGCAGAATTGGATTTAGCCCATTTTGAAACACGATATGCAAATATTAATGCTTCTTTTTCTCGTTCGGAAACTGGTCGTTGGGTTTTTACACTCCATTCTTTAATTATTGGTTTCCAATCATAATCTTGAACTAAAACACCACCTAAAACGCTGCGAATTTCTGGTTGTTGGTAAATTTCATTTCTATGTGTAAGAAAGTCTCCAAATGCGACAATTCGCATATTTTCCTTTGTCTTAAGTATTTTTAATGCTTCTGGCTCAAATTCTGGTGCTAAAAGTACTTCAACAAATACCTTTTTTTCTTCGATGATATAATGGGCTACTTCAGCTGTCAATTTGTTATTAAATCCCCAAATCCCTCCAAATGCAGACAAAGGATCGGTAGAAAAAGCATGTTTGGTAGCTTCAAGTTGTGAATTATAATCAATAGCAACACCATTTGGAGTGGTATGCTTAAAAATGGCACATACTTGATGTTCGGCATGATCTTGTTGAAAATCGAGTAAAACTTGCATGCATGCATCAATATCTAACCAGTTATTAAAAGAAATGGCTTTTCCATGAAGTTTTTTCAAATCACTTAATCCTAGTGATTTCTCCATATCTTCATATAAATATCCTCTTTGCTCCCAGTTTTCTCCATATCGGCATTTTTGCACCTTTCGGTATAATCTTATCAAAAGTTCTGGAAAATCATGAGTCTCTTTATCTATTACAGCATTTGAATTTTCTTGCATATTTCTACCAAGATAATTTGCAATGGTTGCATCGTAAAGACTAGTTGTAGCAAAAACTTCTTGAGCCAGCTGCCAACGAATTTCTAAAGGCACTTTGCCATTGTTTTCATTCATTAAGTTGATTATTTCTTCGTATCGATTTGGATTGCTAACTACAACAACATTATGAAAAGATTTAGCCGCTGCCCGAATTTGTGTTGGACCTCCAATATCGATCATCTCAAGTGCAGTGTTTAAATCCGTATCTGCTTTGGCAATTACATCTTTAAATGGATAAAGATTACACACTACCATATCAATTGGTAAAATATTATATTTTTCAGCATCTGCCATATCTTGAGGATTTTCTCTACGCATTAATAATCCTCCATGAATGCGTGGATGCAATGTCTTTACACGACCGTCAAACATTTCTGGAGACCCAGTAAATTCAGAGACTTGGGTAATGGGAATACCTGCTGATTCTAAAGTGCGCGCAGTTCCCCCAGTAGATAAGATTTCAATATTAAAATCATTAACTAATTGACGAGCAAAGTCTACAATTCCTGTTTTATCGTATACGCTAATCAAAGCGCGTTGAATTGAACTCATAAGTTTTACAAAGGTGCAATCCAAAAATAGATTCCGTATTAATTAAAATTCCATAAATCTCAGAATTATGAATTATCTCATTATAGAAAAATTATAGTAGATTGATTGCAAAATAATGGTAAAAATATTAGTAAAAATAATAAAAATAATAAAAAGCATTTTAACTGATCAAATCATGAGGTTGTGATTCAGTTACTCCTGAAGAAGTAATACGAGCCATACGGATTTTCGGTGCATCCTTAATAGAATTCACACCTGCATATATCAATCCATTACGAATTCCATCTTCTAACTGATCAAGTACTCCTTTTAATGGTCCTAGAAAGCTAACAAATCCTGAGACTCCTTCTGCTAATTTCTTTGAATCCTTAATATATCTATCATCGGCATATGATCCAACTGCCCTTGCTTCTGCACTGCCCATTCCACGGTACACTTTTACTTTTCGACCTTTTACGGTGTCAATATATCCTGGTGATTCAGTGCACCCTGCAAAGAAATGCCCCGACATAATCATATCCGCCCCAACTGCAAATGCCTTAACTAAATCTCCCGGATATTTGAAACCTCCATCAGAAATTAAGCCTATTTTGGGGTTATAGTCCATAATAGCATCTTTTACTTCTGCTGTAGCAAAAAGTGTCGGCGCGCCAACTCCAGTTTGAATCGTAGTCGTGCAGATTGATCCTGAACCCATTCCAACTTTAATTCCAATAAATTTATCTTCTGGATATCCATAAGTTAGTATTGCCTCGGCAGCTTCATATGTTCCAATGTTTCCTAAAACAAATTTTGAATCGAGTACTTCCATCATCTCTTTTGCAGAAACCATATCTGCTTTTTTATAGAATTCTGCCACATCTGTCATCATAATATCCGCTTTTGCTGCTGCTTGCTTTAAAATTTCTAAATCATGTGGGTTTTTTGGTAAAAATGGGCTACATCCTAGTCCGACCAATAAGCGACCTTTATCATCTTTTGAACTGTAAGGATAGGTTGGTTTTAAATCTTTTTTGGTAATTAGACCCACTAATACTCCATCTGCGTCTACAAGTGGTATTTTTTCTTTACGAATTTCATAAAGCTTATTTAATCCTTCTTCACGCGAAACATTTGCTGGCAAACATACAGGATTTCTTGTCATAACTTGATCTACAGTTCCATTTTCGTTTGGATCAAATGGAATATCGCGTGAAGTAATAATTCCAACTACTTTATTTTGATGATCTACAACTGGGAAGCCGCTAATTCCCTTTTCTTTCATCTTTTTTACGACTTCTCTAATTGTCATATCCGGCCGTACAGTTGCGACATCTTCAATTATAAAACTACGTGCACGTTTGACTTTCTTTACCATCTCAAGCTGATGTTTATAACTGCAATTTCGATGTAAAACACCTAAACCTCCTTCTCGAGCTATAGCTATCGCCATTTGAGTTTCAGTTACTGTATCCATTGCAGCGGAGACTATTGGTGATTCAAAATGAAATGGACCGAGATTTGTGGCAATATTGCATTCATGTGGTAAAAAATCAGTATAACCAGGTAAGCAGATTACATCATCGAATGTAAGAACCCATCCTTGGTCTGCGGCAACTTTCCGCCTAAAAGAGTATGATTTTTCTTGTATTCCCATACACAAAAGTGGTATTCATTTCTTTTCAATTTTACGCTTAAGCTGGAAGCATACTTTTCATTATAAATAATTTATTTTTAATCTGGTGATGAAAAATTTGATTGATGAACATTTTTGATAAATAAAATACTAAAAATAATCAGGGGAATCTCATCTTTTATGCAATGAACAATTATAATATATAATGAATTTCACTCGCACCCAATTTGAAAATATTCTTGATAGAACCCACTCATTTTCCATTAAGTGGGATCCTGATTTTATGATTGAAAGATTTGGTACTTCTGATTTACTACCTTTTAATCATGCAGAAATGGATTTTGAATGTCCACTTCCTATTAAAAAAGCAGTTCAATCTCGGGCACAACATGGTATTTACGGTTATACTTTGGTACCTCAAGAATATTATGATGCAGTTATTTCTTGGTATAAGACACGTCATCAACTTTCAATCAATACTGAAGAAATTCTCTATTCAACGGGTGTTATTTTTAGTTTACGTAATGTAATCCAATTTTTTACGCATCCTGGAGATGAAATCCTGCTTTTTACTCCAATCTATAGACCTCTTGCAGAGGCTGTTACTGATCAACAACGAAAATTAATTACTGTTCCCTTACGGATAGATAAGAATTATTATTCCATAGATTATGATGCTATAGAGAAAATTGTGGCTTCTAATCGCATTAAACTTTGTATTATCTGTAACCCACATAATCCAGTAGGCAGAGTCTGGCGACAGGATGAATTGATTCGATTGGGGAATATTTGTCTTGCTAATAACATTTTAATTGTTTCTGATGAAATTCACTGCGATCTTACTGCTGAAAATCACTCTTACACTTCAATTTTAAATGCTTCTTATGAAATCAGTCAAAATGCAATCATGATTACTTCATATACAAAAACTTTCAACACATCTGGGTTAAAAACCGCTAATGTTTTAATTAAAAACCCTTTATTACGAAAATCCTTTTTTGGTTTTTATAAGAAAAAATTTATTTATGCGCCAAATGTATTTGGAATTATTGGACTTATTGCAGCATATACTCAATGTTCTCAATGGGTTGATCTTTTAACGCAGTATTTGGATGAAAATTACGAATATGCTTATAATTTTTTCATTAAAAATGAAATTCCAATTAGAGTAATGCCTCGGGAAGGAACACCCTTACTTTGGTTGGATTTTCGAGATTTTCCTTATCCATCTGAAGATGTATTTGAATTGTTGTTGACTCAAGCTCATATTATTTCGTATGATGGTCGAGATTTTACAGCTAACGGGGATGGTTTTCAAAGATTAAGCTTGGGATATCCTAGAAAAATATTGAAAGAAGGATTGAGCCGAATTCTCACAGTTTATAAAAATTTAGAGAAATAAGCTTTAATTAGTTTTCCTTATCTACAAAAAATCCAATATCCAAAAAAAGTCATTTGCCACGCAAAAGTTGAATGCTAAGCAGATACATTTCATCATTTTAAAATTCTAAAACGGAAGAAATTTAACATCACAACAACAAATAATCATATTGAATTTACTCTAACAGTTAAAAATTATTGGGAAAAAAAATGACTGGAAACTATCTATTTAAACTGATCATCGCTGGTAGCGGTGGGAGCGGAAAAACTACATTATTACGGCGATATACTACTGGACTTTTTAGTGGCTCTACAAAAATGACAATCGGGGTGGATTTTTCAGTAACTCAGTGCAAAACCTCGAAAGATCAGAACGTAACTCTTCAGATCTGGGATTTTGGTGGTGAGAACCGCTTTAGAAGTTTGCTTCCGAGTTTTTGTTTAGGTGCTAGTGGATGTTTAATGTTATTTGACCCGTTACGTCCCGCTACATTTCACGAATTAGAGGAATGGGTAGATATTGTGCAATCGAATACAAAAAACATCCCTATTCTCCTTCTTTCTTCAAAACATGATTTGATAGATGAAGGCCATCCATTTTCAGTTGCAAATTCTGATATTGAAGCATTTGTTGAAAAGCACAAATTAGCAGGATATATTCATGTATCTTCAAAAACTGGCCTTAATGTGGCTCAATCATTCACCCAAATATCAGAATTGATGATTGAAAAAAACGCGGGGTGATTTTTACACCTATCGCAAATCAAGTTTTCGATTTCTTTTTTTAATTCATTGCACATTTTCTTATTTTTCCCATATAAAAGTAAAGTTCAGAGAATTTTATAAAAATGGATGAGATTTTTAGCACAATGACAGAACATGAAGATCTAAACATACAATCTCTTAAGGTTGTAATTTCTGGAAAAGATCCATCAAAAAAAACAATATTACATTTATTAAAAAAGTTAAATCTTAGCCGAAATATAATCAATCATCAAATTGCTGTAATGAAGAAAGCAGTTAGTTTAGCTTATAATATTACAAAGGTTGAAGTTAATATAGAAACTGTCCGAATTGGAGCATTGGTTCATGATATTGGGCGTTATAAAACTCATGATATGAGCCATGGAGTAGAAGGAGGTAAATTACTTCGAAAGCTTGGATTTTCGGAAAATATTGCTCGAATTGCTGAAACACATTCATTAGCTGGATTAACTGCTGAAGAAGCAGTAACTTTTAATCTTCCTGCTAAGAATTATCTCCCTCAAAGTATTGAAGAGAAACTTGTATGTTTGGCAGATAAATATCACATGGGAACCAGAAAAGTAACTATTGAAAAGCGGTTTGAAAAATGGTTTTTGAAATATGGTGAGACACCCTTTTTACAGGAACAATTGAAGCGGGCTAAATTATTAGAAGAAGAAATATTGCGGTTGATTTTTTGAATATATACTTTTAATGAGCAATCCTTTTTTAAAGTGGTATATTACCAATTTTTAGTGCGAATAAGTTTTAAAATATATTAATGGAAGTTGAAAAATCTTGAAAAGATGTTTTAGGTGAAATAATATTCCATTGAATTATTATTTTCAATCTCCTATTTGGAAATTTCAAGCACAGATGGATCTCCCTTTTCTTCCTACACCTCGACCAGTAATTGAACGAATTTTTCAATTTTTGAATGAAAAAATGTCTTTAAAGGGTAAAACTTTGGTAGATTTAGGTGCGGGAGACGGTCGGGTAGCAATATTCGTTGCAAAAGAGTATTTAATGTTATCTAGTGCTGTTGAAATCAATCTTGAAATGTTACAAACAATAAAGGATACGATCGCTCAAAGTGATTCAGATAAAGACAAATTGAGAGAAAGAGTAAGGGTTATTGAAGCGGATTTATTTAATTTTGATGTATCTTCCTATGATGTTGTTTATTCTTATCCCTTTCCAAAATGCATCCGTTCATTTATTCATATTTTTCATCAGATGAAAAAAGGTGCTTACATGATTTGTATTCGATGGGCATTGGAGCCTAAGCAAATTTTACCCTTTGAACTGTATGATCTTTCTGAAATTGCTCAATTTACTGTGTATATTTATCGAAAGGGTTAAATCTTTTGCTCAATTGAACCAAAAATGATCAAAAGAAATAATCACAAATGTAAATGTTCTTTTATAACTTGAATTGCACCACCTTTTTCAATATAACGAAGAATAAAAGGTGAAAACTTGGAAAATTTGAAGATTTGTTGGGTATTCAAGTTTTTCACCGTTCCTTGAATGAGATCGATCTGTAATTTGTCAAATTGTTTCCCAATGGCTTGTGAAGCAGGAAATTTAATTACAGGAAGTCCTAAGTTTATTGCATTACGAAAGAAAATACGGGCAAAACTTTCAGCCACAATCGCCTGAATTCCCAATTTTTTCAAAACAAAAACTGCTTCTTCACGACTGGAACCACAGCCGAAATTTTTTCCCGCAATGATTATATCTCCTTTTTGGACTAGTTTTGCAAAATTTGGAATAACAGATTCTAAAGTTGCCTTTAACAATTTAGTATTGTCTTGTTCTGTTAAAACATGTGAGGGAACAATCAGATCTGTATCAATAGAATCTCCCACAAGCCAAACACGACCTTCAATTATAGGTGAAAAGAGTCTGTCATCATGTTTCATGAATATCGTCTCATTTTTACTAAATACTAAATTCATCTTTTCTCTTGCGGAGGGCTTGTAATATATCCCGCTATAGCTGAAGCAGCTACAGTGGCGGATGATGCAAGATAAGTCTGTGAGCTAGGATCACCCATTCTTCCCTTAAAATTGCGGTTAGAGCTACTGATACAAATCTCATCAGGTCCCAATACACCCATGTGACCACCAATACAAGGACCACATGTTGGATACTCAACCATGGCACCTGCTTGAACAAAAATTTCAAGCAATCCTTCATGCATCGCTTTTAAATAAATGTGACGTGAAGCTGGAATAACAATAAATTTTACATCTATAGGAACGGTGTGATTTTTTACAATTCGAGCGGCAATACGCAGATCTTCTAATCTACCATTCGTACATGAACCTAAAAATGCTTCATCAATTTCAATTGGTTCCATTTCAGTAACGGGAATAACATTATCTGGACTATAAGGACGTGCGATCATCGGTTCAATTTCTGATAAATCATATTCTAGTGTTTTTTTATAGTTATAACCTTTCTCAGGAGAAATAAATCGTGGTGGGTTTGGTGAAATCGGCGTAGAATATGAAGTTTTTGATGAATTTATTTGTAGAACCTTATGTGAAACATTTTGTGAAATTGGTTTTTCTGATTTTTGTGAAATTGTTTGTAAATTTGAAGGTGATGTTGTTGCTGGGGGATGGACTCTTAACCAATCTGCTAATAATTTGTCTCCTTCAAAAATCCCAATTTTTGCACCCATTTCAACCACCATATTAGAGATTGTCATTCGAGAATCTATAGAAATCTGTGAAATTCCTTCTCCACCAAATTCAAATCCATCATAGATTGCACCATCTGTTTTAATATCCCTAAGCATTTGTAATACAATATCCTTTCCCAATACATTAGAATGAAGGTTTCCACGAAAATTTACTCTTATTGTTTCAGGAACAACAAACCATAATTCTCCAGTTGCAAAAAGATTAACAACATCAGTTGCCCCAATACCTGTACTGAAACAGTTAAATGCGCCATATGTGGTTGTGTGTGAATCAGACCCTGTAATTAACCGTCCAGGTTGAGCAAAACCTTTCTCTGGTAAAACTTGATGGCATATCCCTTGATTTTGCCCAAAATTCCATTTTATATGGTATTTTTCAGCAAAAGCATTTGCTCGCTGATGCATCTTTGCAGCTCGAACATCTGGAGGGGGGACCCAATGATCTAAGATAAATACAACCTGTTCAGGGTCCCAAATATGATCTAAACCTAGTTTCTGGAATTCGGGAGCAATTCTTCCACCTAATTGCTCATGAACCATAATATAATCGACATTTACTTGGATAAATTCACCTGGTGTAACGCTTTTTTCGATTTTGGAAATCTCAATGTTGTTTTTTTTTTTAGTGTAATTTGAAGAAATGTGTTTTGCTAAGATTTTATCACTAATCGACATAAAAGACCACACCGTAATGAATTAATACAGAGTATTTGATTAATTATATGATTAAAATTTTCTGAAATATCATGCAGAAAATTTTTTTACTTCGTGACATTTTATGTAGTACGCCTTTAATACCTTTTTTCTGTTGTTTTAGTACAAAGGATGGAAAAAATTATGACTAACATTGTGTTATTTGGAGCACCTGGTGCTGGAAAGGGAACTTTGGCAGGAAAAATAAAGAAATTTAGTTCCGTGGTGCACATAAGCACGGGAGATTTGTTCCGTGCCAATATTAAGAATGAAACACCTATTGGAAAGGAAGCAAAAAGCTATATTGATGCTGGACAACTTGTTCCGGATAGTGTTGTAATAGGGATGGTGAAAGATCGTATTGATCAACCAGATGTGAAGGAAAATGGATTTATGTTGGATGGTTTTCCACGAACATTAGAACAAGCTAAAGCCCTTGATGAAATTGCTTCTTTGGATGTTGTAGTAGTAATTGAAATTGCTAAAGAAGATTTAAAAAAGCGAATTTTAGGTCGAAGAAGCTGTCCCAAATGTGGAAAAATCTATAATATTTACAATGACGAATTAAAACCGAAGAAAGAAGGATACTGTGATGTTTGTGAAAACACCACTTTAGTGCAACGCTCCGACGATAATGAGGAAACCTTCGAAAAACGCTGGAATACTTATTTAAGTCAATCTGAAGCTGTAATTGATTACTATTCCAAGAATGAAGGATTGGTTCAAAAGATCGATGGCACACGTACAATGTCATACACGGAAGCCGAATTGCGTTCCATTCTAAAAATGTAAATATTTTAGAAAATTATTCCATATTAACTGATCCTCTATTTCTATTTTTCTTTCTCATTTTTTCTAATCATCTTATTTTTCATTTCACTTTGAAATCCAATATATTTGCTTATTTACTATAAAGATTCGTCTACGTTTATTATTTCAAATAATATTTTTTGAGAAAAGCTCAATATTTACAAAGCTATAGATTTATGAATCTACATAAGTATAGTAAACTGGGGAAAAAATGGACGAATATGATTTGGTTGTTGTAGGATCTGGAGTTGGCTTAACCCTTGTGAGTCAAGCTATCAATGTAGGTTGGAAAGTTGCGTTAGTAGAAAATTCAAAAATTGGTGGAACTTGCTTAACCAGAGGGTGTATTCCTTCAAAAGTGTTAGTATATCCAGCAGATATAATTCGAGAAGTTGAACATGCTAAAAAAATAGGAATTGATTATTCTGCTCTAAAAATTGACTGGGAAACAATATCCGCCCGAATGTGGAGTCAAATTGATGAATCTAATGAGATTGAAGCCAGTTTGCATCACATTCCAAATTTAACTATTTATAAGGGTGTGGCAGAGTTTACTGGAAAGTACGAAATGCGTGTGAGATTGAACACTCCATCGAGTTCAATATTAAAAAAAAAGCAGAGATATACCCAAATTTTTAAGGGAAAACGCTTTGTTCTTGCTTCTGGTGGAAGATCTTTTATTCCACCTATTCCTAGTTTATCAGTTGTGGATTACATTACATCTGAAACTTTTTTTGGTTTAAAATTTCCTAAGAAACCTTGGAAATCACTTATTATAATTGGAGGTGGTGTAATTGCGGCTGAATTTGCTCACATTTTCTCTGCGATTGGAACTAATGTTATGATCATTGAGATGCTTCCTCGACTTGTTCCTACAGAGGAACCTGAAATTAGTGAGATCCTCGAAAAAGAATTTCGTAAACATCTAGATGTGTATCTTCATACTAAAGCGGTTAAATTTGATGAAAAAGATGGAATAAAGGTAGTAACCATTGAGAATTTGGATAATCATGAAATTTCAGAGCTCAAAGCTGAAGCATTACTGATAGCAACAGGTCGTCGTTCAAATGCAGATATATTGAAAGTAGAAAATGCAGGTATTAAAACAGATTCTCAAAATTGGATTCGTACAAATGAATTTCTTGAAACTAATGTTCCAAATATTTGGGCAATTGGAGATGCTAATGGAAAATTCCAATTTCGACACAAAGCAAATCATGATGCGGAAGTTCTTGCACGTAATTTATTTGGGAATCGTGAGAAAATTCCAGTTGATTACAGTGCTGTGCCTTGGGCAATCTTTACATATCCTCAAATAGCTCATGTTGGTTTCACAGAACAAGAAGCAATTGCTCAAGGTTATAAAATTTATACTGCTGTGAAATCCTATTCCAGTATTGCAAAGGGTTTTGCTATGGGCTTAGATCATTCAGAGGCTCTGTTTAAATTGGTTGTAAATGAAGATTATCGTATTTTAGGTGCACATGCAATTGGGCCTCATGCAGCAACAATAATACAACAGATCGTTTATTTAATGAATGCTGGCTTTACATGTCCCCATGAAGGAGAGTTGGAGTTGGATATGTCATTAACTGACTTAAAAATGACAAATGCTTGTCCAGAAGCAGGATCATTCATGCCAATTTATCGCTCTATGGTGATTCATCCAAGTTTAAATGAAGTAGCAGGTTGGGCTATTGGAAATCTACGCCCCGTTAATATCGGTAAACATCATTCACATTAGGAAAATTTCAATACCTATTTACTCCTTTTTTAATAAAAAAACTTATTCGCACCATTACTTTACTTTATTCTTATAGAACAAAAGGAATAATCGCTTTTCTATCACTCGGATATTCTGAAAAGTTTTCGTGATACCATCGATGATGAGAAATTGCTCGTGGTATTAAGTTGGCAGCAGTCCAAAGCGCAAAAACAGCTCCAGAAACAGTCCACGTCAAAATTGTCCAGCCTATCCATTCTAGTATTTCCCCAAAATAGTTCGGGCATGAGATCCAACGAAAAAAACCACCAAGTGGAATTTTATAACCAGTTTCTCCAGGCTTCCGTAAATTTCTTAGAATATGATCAGAATGAAGATTAATAATGAAACCACAAAACCAAATTACTGTTCCAATAATGAAAAAAGGTGTTAAAAGCCATGATTCGGGGTAGATCGGGTTAATATGGAAAAGATAACGCGCCTGAATATATGAATTCAATCCATTAAACACCATTCCAAGTAGTATGATCGTTATTGGGATTTCTTTTTTTCCCCGAATAAGGAAAGGATAAATAAAAGCTCGTTGGATGTAATGAATTTCCCAAATAAACAAAAAAGCTATTGCTACTATCTGTGTTTTTTGTTCACTAATGATGTAAAAAACAAAGAATAGAATAGGAGATACAGCCTCCATAATAACCCATCCTAGTTTATTATCAATCTGAGGACCCCAGCTTTTATTGAGATATCTTCCATATCCAGCAGTTACAAAAAACAAACTTATAAAAACGATTATACCTAAGCCAATCATGGTATATTTTAATATTTCATGGAAAAGTGATTCGTTAAATCCTAAAAATGCTAAGATACGAATTATGTTGAAACCCCAATAGTGAAACATTAATTAGTAGAAGAATTCTTCTTTTAAATTGCTAATAGGAAGGAAATCTCCATTTCTACATATAATTATGTAGAATTTTATGAGATTGCTTTTCTTTCGTTTTTTTTTTTCATAAAATTGATAGAATTGGAAGGTATCTAACATTTATGGTAATTCTGGTTACAGGTGCTACTGGATTAGTTGGCGGGCATGTAGTTAATTATTTACTTGAACAAACTGATATTTCGGTTAATTCTACTAAGGAAATTATATGTTTAGTTCGAAATCCTTCAAAAGCGTCTGAATTAAAGCAACTTGGTGTTAAAATTGTTCAAGGGGATTTATCTAATACTCATATTTTGAATGAGATTTTTAATGATTACCCTATTAAATATGTGTTTCACATTGCTGCTTGTGTTTCGGTTTATGCTTCATTTGAGGAAATGTTTCAAACCAATGTTATAGGAACGCGTAATCTCTTGGAAGCTTTCAGTCATTCTTCAGCACGCTCATTTATCCACACTTCAAGTATAATTGTATATGATCATCATCATCTTAGGAAACGAAATACTGTTGTGAAATTTACTGAATCATCACCAATTGGTTCAAAGCAAAGGGGGGAAGATATTCCTTATGCTGTTAGCAAGCGAATGGCAGAAGATCTTGTGGTAGAATTCGCAAGGGAGAATCCGGATAAATCTTTTCTCATCACGCGATTAGGACCTATAATTGGGAAAGGAGATCGACAAATGATTCCGTCTCTTGTAAAAGCTTTTGCTTTACCCCTGCCAAAGCTTATCAATAAAGGTTTAGGACAAATTTCACTTACTGCTCCATTAGATGTGGCGCGTGCCCAAGTCTTTTTGGTTAAAAATGGAAGTAGTTATTCGGGTCAAGCATTTAATATTGCAAAAGAACGTTGGAATTTTCGTCAACTATTTAATGTAGTTGCTGAATATTACAATCGACCTCCACCTAAAATTAGTATTCCCTTATGGATATTTCGCTTATTTAAACCATTTCTTCATTTAATCAGGATAATTGGATCAAAATCTGAATTTATTCAAACATTGCTTTCAAGTTCTGCCCTAGAATACATGGAATACTCTTATGAATATGATGCACAAAAATTGAAAAATCTCGGTTTCCAATTCACTACTGATATTAAATCATGCATTTTAAAGGGTTTACAAGCACTTGATCCAGAAAAATTGATGATCAGTAATATCAGAAATAAAAAAACTCATTTGCACTAAGCGAAAAGAGAAAAATTAAGAGATCAAATAAAAATAAAAAAATTTGAAAAAAGGGGTTTGAAAAGGGCAGTTGAAAAAAAGGTGCGAATTAGTTTGAAAAAAAGAATAAATTTAACCTTCATTCTTCAACCTTTTCTACCCACCCAAATATATCGGGTTTTGAACCATATTGTATTCCTGTTAATTCTTCATATAATCGGGTAGCAATAGGACCGACTTTGAAATTATTAATTATATAATTTTCTTCTTTGTAAAAGATGGATCCAACAGGTGCAATGATTGCTGCAGTTCCTAAACCAAACGCCTCTGTTAAGGTCCTATTCTCTATGTCTTCAATAACTTCATCAATCGAAATACGGCGCTCTACTGCTTTTATTCCTATGTGATCACAAATTTCCAAAATGCTTTTTCGAGTTATTCCAGATAAAATTGAACCGTGAAGTGGAGGTGTTACGACTTCTCCATTGATCACAAATGCCATATTCATGGCTCCAACCTCTTCAATGTATTTCCGCTCGCAAGCGTCTAACCAAAGTGTTTGAGAAAAACCTTTCTCCATTGCTTCATCAGTAGATTTTAATGAAGCTGCATAATTTCCTGCCGTTTTCGCTTCTCCCGTTCCTCCCACAGCAGCTCGTACATATTTATCTTCAACCAATATTTTTACTGGTTTAAAACCTTCTTTGAAATAGGGTCCTGAAGGACTTAAAATAATAAACAAAATGTATCGATTTGCTTTATGTAATCCCAAAAATGGCTCAGATGCAATCATACACGGGCGAATATATAAAGAAGTGCCAAGGGTCTTTGGAACCCACCGAGCTTCTAATTTTAATAATTCTTTTAGTGCAGCTAACATGTACTCTATATCTACTTCTGGCATGCACATACGCCGGGCTGATCGATTCAAGCGCTTAAAGTTCTCCCTTGGTCGAAATAATCGCAATCCTTGACTCGTTCGGTAGCATTTAAGGCCTTCCCAGACAATTTGGCCGTAATGAAGACAAGCTGATGCTGGTTCTAATCCGAGAATACTGTATGGTCGAATCTCTGCTGGACCCCAACCGCCTTTTGCTCGATCAAATTCCATATACAACATATGATCGGTAAATATTTGCCCAAAACCCAATTTTGAATCATCGTCTGGCAATTCTTTTAATTCAGTTGCTTTTGTAATTTTTATTTCCATGATTCTCACGCTTGATGTAATATTTGAAAAAGGTATTTGATAGATTACTTACCTTTTTTATGGTAATAAGATATTTGATTTCAAGAATTTATTATTAAAATTGATTTTTTTTAAGCTTATTATTCTAAAAAAAAAGTAAAAAGAAAGCAATATAATATTTTTGTAATTATTGATTAACAGGTTCAATCCATCCAAATGAATCTTCTTTTTCTCCAATTTGGATGCCTGTAATTTCATCAAATAGTAAACGGCTAATTTTTCCCACTTCAAAATTATTTATTAAATATTCTGTACCTTTATAGAAAATCGCGCCTACAGGAGCAATTACTGCTGCAGTTCCCATTCCAAATGCTTCTTTTAACGTGCCATTTTTTACAGCATCAATTATTTCCTCAACACTGATTCTTCGCTCAGTAATAGGAATTCCTCGCTTTTTACAGAATTCAATCACACTACGACGGGTAATTCCAGGCAAGATGGTGCCATCTAATTCGGGTGTTATTATTTCATCATTAATACAAAATGCAATATTCATTGCACCAACTTCACCAATATATTTTCGTTCAATAGCATCTAACCATAAGACTTGAGAATATCCTCTTTTAGCAGCTTCTTGTGCGGCTTTTAAAGATGCAGCATAATTTCCCCCAGTTTTTGAAAAACCAACGCCACCAGGCGCAGCTCGAATGTATTTATCTTCAACCATGATCTTTACTGGTTTAAATCCATCCTTGAAATAAGAACCAACTGGAGATAAAATTATAAAGAAAAGATATTCTTTAGCGGCGTGTACACCTAAAAACGGCTCTGAGGCAATCATAGTTGGGCGAATATATAAGGCGGTTCCTTTTTGAGAAGGTATCCAACGTTCTTCTATTTTTAAAAGTTCCTTTAATGCAGATAAAACATAATCAATGTCAACTTGAGGCATACACATTCTTTCAGCTGAAGTGTTCAAACGTTCAAAATTTAATCGAGGACGAAATAGTTGAATTTTTCCAGATGATGTTTTATATGCTTTCATACCTTCGAAAATTTCTTGAGCATAATGCAATACTGATGCAGCTGGGCTAATTGAAATATCTCCATATGGAATAATTTCTGCATGGCTCCATCCATTTGGTTCAGAATATCGCATTATTAACATATGATCGGTGAAATTTTGTCCAAATGCCAATTTGGAATAATCTTGTGGCACAGTTTTTAGTTGACTCTGCTCCACGTGAGTAATTTTAATATCTAAATTCATGATGATCATCTTCAAAATATAGATAAAAAGGGTAATTTGAATTCAGATATTTCAGAATTTAAATGTTTTGAGAATGCAAAGTATTGGGAGTGGTGAAGCTCATTTTGATAAAAAAGATGAATTAAAATTGATAATAATATCGAAATTCAATTAGGTAAATTGAACCTGGGTATTATAAAATTCAGTAAGATGATTTAAAGAATCCACAAATTCATTAAATTTAATTGGATTTTAAATATCATTTGGATTTGCTAAGAAAGGAATCTCAAAAATCGCAAGTGTGAATAAGTTTATTGAAAAGTATAGATTTGTATATATTCTTAAGAAATAAGGAATCTTTGAATACGATCTTTGGGCATAAGGTGTTCATCACGCAAAATTTCATTTAATGTGCTTTGAAATGCTTGATACTGCTCCAATTCAAATAAATTGTGATATTTTGAATCTGGGAATTGAGAGCGAAATTGTTCTGCAATTTGGTAAAGTAATTCTTGCGTAATTTTCCTATCTGATTTTTGATCTGCAATGCAATAAACAAGAAGTGAATATTTATTTATTGTATATATGTTATATACATATATTCTGAATTTTTTCATGGAAATAATTTCAATTTCATCTTGTAAAACAAAAGTTCCCATCTGATATATTTGACTGATTAGTTGAGATCGGCGTTCTGGGGTTAAAATTTCATGATTTTTACGAATAGGGTGATAAATTTGGTGGTAAACAAGTAATCCATTTTTAACAAATCCAATCTCTAGCACTGTCATTAATAATCATTAAGAAAGAATGAAATAATATTCAAAAATAGTGAGAAAAAAAAAATTTTGGTCTATAAGGTGCAAATTACTGCCCGAGTATTATTTAGGTGAGATAAACTAAAATACATATATAATGACTAGTCCAAAAAAAATTTTGATTATTGATGATGAAAAACCCCTTTTAAAAATCATGGAAAAATTTTCAGAACGTTTAAACTGGACTGCTGTAATTGCAGAAAATGGTAAACAAGGAATAGAATTGTTCATGTCTGCAAATCCAGAATCATTTTCTGGTGTGATTATTGATTACAATCTTCCAAATGAATCTAGCGAACAAATTTTGAGTGATCTTAAAGTGCAAAATCCACAATTAAAGTGCGTACTTACAACTGGTTTTTCTGCTTCAGATATATCAAATAACTTTACAAAAGTAACAGTAGATTATACATTACAAAAGCCGTTTTCTTTAAATGATTTTAAAGAATTGCTTGAAAAATTGTGAAAAATTGTGCACTATTGAAATTTGTGTAAGAATTATTAAAAAATTTATAAAAAGACTTTTTTTACAGTGAATTTCTTAAATATCCATATAGAAATTAACATTCTAATATATAAATTCTAAAAAAGAAATCCTAAGAATGTTATTCATAAAAAGAAAATTTGTAATAATTTTTATATTTTTGATCTATTATTCTTCTGATAAAAATGGTAAAATTAAATCTTTTTGAAGCTGGTGATGGTTTAAATTCTTCTTGGTGGATAAGAATTCGTAGTAATGATTTTGCTTTTCAATATAGTATTAGTGATCAAGAACAAGCAGATGCAGAAGAGGATGATATATTAATTCATAAAGAAATATTGGATGGTGATAGATATCCTACAAAAAGATATCATCTTGTATTAGATGGTGAACTTGCCCAGATCGATGGGAAGGTTGCTCGTGAAATTTTATCTGAAAAAGTGGCAAATTATATAAAAAACCATTCTAAACTACCTTTTCAATGTGAATTTACAAAAGTGGTAAAAACAGGACCAAAAATTAATTTATACTATAATCCTAATGAATCAGACGGATTTAAGCTGACTTTATTGCCAGAGTGGATTTTCGAGAATCATGAAGAAAAATCTATTAAAGAACTTGAAGAATTCTTTAAAAAATTACCCAAAACTCATGATAATTTACTAAGTACTAGTGGTGATCCTACATATTCTGTAGAACCTGTTGAATCTGCAAATATAATAGAACAAGTTGCAACTGAAAGTGGTAAAAATAGTGTTTACATTCGAAATGGAAGAATAACTGAAATTGATTTACGTAAAAGTTATTATATGGGGCATGAAACTATCTTCTATCTTCTTCACATTAAAGGAGGAACTGCTGCTCCTGATAGAAAGCAGACCTCAATTCAAAAAGAATTTGAATTTATTAATGCAAAATGTTCTGAAAGTGTTATGGAGAAAAATGAGTTAAAAGTTGGGGATATGGTGAATTTTTTAGGAAAATTAAAGAATGATAAAAAACTAAAAATAATTCTTCAAAATATACGAAAATTCGAAAAAATAGATAATGCTTCCTAAAATCTTTATAAAATTTACGATAATTGGTATTATCATCATTTTCTTATACCTTACTTTTTTTATCATCGATTTTTGATTTTAGGTAAAATAATCAATATTATTTTTATTTATTCTATCACTTCTTTATAAATAATTAACGAAAAAAGACAAAAACGTATTAAAAATTGTCGTTTTGCAATTTTATATAAAGATCTATTTATGCAATAAAGCTTATAAGTGTGATTTTTCATTATTTGCTTACAATATAACCTAACAGTTATAATGTATATTCGCTTTGAAACAATAATTATTGTCGAGAAGAGGTATTACTATGAAATTAAAAACAAAAATTAGTTTTTTGGTGTTAACCCTTGTTCTCCTTGCACCGCTCACTTCATTTTCCGTTACTGCCATGCAGAAATCATGGGGTATTAATGAAGGTGATGATTTTTATTATACCTTCGGAATTGATGGAAATATTGCACTTCCTGCATCTTTATGGGATTATCTGAGTGAGCAAGCAGCAATGGGATTAAACGATGCGTTTAACGACTCTTACCAAATTGGATGGGCTAATGGATACGAAGAAGGTTATAATTATGGATGGAGTAATGTAACAGCAGATCCTTGGAATCCTTCCAATCCTTATAATGAAACCTACCCTGTAGGTTCTGAGGAAGCTGGACTTCAAGACGGATGGTGGAGTGGATATTGGGATGGTTGGGATGAGCTCTATTATAACAATTCTTACAAGGAAATCTACTATAATAATTATTGGTATGATGATTATTTCGGTAAAGAACCTTTCCCTGGATTTCCACAATCTGAACTCGATGCATTTGATTTACAACAAGTCTATAATGAATTTATGGCGATGCCAAAGATTTTCAATATATGGGTTCATGTCGACCACATGTATGAAGATACATTTGTATATGAATGGGAAAATCCCCAACAAGAATATTATTATGATGTAATTAACGTAACAGTACAAATAAAATTAGCTGTAGATCCTTCATATTTGTCCTTTGAGGACTTTGTTGTTTATTACTTAGATACAATTGTACGTAATTTTATTACATCTGCCTTTAGTGGAACTATCCGCGATAATATAACTGCTGGTCTTGATGATGGATTATCAGAAATTCAATCAGAATTTTCTTCACCTGATTACGATCCTGCTTTAACTAATCGTGGACTTGTATGGGGTACAGGAACAAATACAACCATCAAAAGTGAAGAATTAGGAGAAAAAATTGCTTTTGAAATAATGAATGCATTTGGTTTTAATTTTCATCAGGGTGAATATGATACATATGTTTCAGATTTTCCAGAAGGATATGGCTATTCTGCACCTTTATTCATTCCTGAAGATTTAGATGTTGGTGCTGAGTTGGAAAAAGCAAAGGATTTAGCTAATATTGCTTTGGGACAATCTCATATGATCTTCTTAGGAGGCTTTAATGGTTTGGTTGAGCAATTAGGCTTGACTTTAATCACAAATGAAAAACAAGTATATGCCGCCGGAAATATCCATGATGCAAAATATATGTTTGGAAAAATCTTTGATTTAGGTGGAATGTTGTTCATAGATCAACTTAATGATGAATTTGATTCAGTTGGATTAGGATTTAGTGTTGCAAATGATTCTTTGGATTTATCTGCATTGTTTAACATGAAATGGGATTCTAATGGGATTTTAGATAATTATCATCTTGAACTCCATATAGGAATGAGTGCCGATATATTGAATATGATGGGTGGTGACATTATCTTTGATCTATCTCGAGGTGAACACACTACCTTGAATGCAAACTATGATCCAAATGTATTACCAACTCAAAAGTATTATCCTCCATCTGTATACGGAAATTGGGGTGTAGATGAAGGTCAGACTTATGATTTCACCACAAGTTTTGATATGAACATTGAAATGCCTCAATATTTCTGGGATGAAGTTAATGATGGTTTATGGGATATGATGAACGAAACCTATTATTATGACACAAATTTGAGTTTACCTGTTGATGAGACAGTTGATGCAGAGAATATCTTTCACACTTTCATTACAGAGGTACCAAATGTAATAAATCTCCGATCTAAAATTACCGATATGTTAGGTATTGATGAAGTACAAGATCAATGGGAAGATCAATGGATGGGTGATCATTATGAATCAGTTTATGTTGGAGATGTAGAACATAAATATGATTTCATTGCACAATACTTCTTAGCTAAAACACCTGATGAAAATGTATATGAACCGCTCGGACGACTCTTTAATAATATTTACGAAGGTTTTTATGATGCAGTCGGTGCTAGTTTTCCTGAAACCTATGCTAATTGGGTTCAAGATCACATGGATACAATGTTAGATGATATGCTTGCCGAAAAGATTCCTGATACAAATGTTTCAGTCTTCGATATTGTATCATATTTTGTACCATCCATGTTGAATATTTGGGGTATCAGTTCAAATGATACCAATGTTCCAGAATGGGCAAAAATGTTAGGAATTGTTGATGATTTCTATTTCAACCTTTTGCAAGAGGGAGTTGCTACTCCAAGTTTCTTCTATGTGCCTATTGATTTCAATTTCCAAAGTGTTTATGATTCATTTATGACTTGGGCAGAGACTATGTCTGGTGGTGATTTTACAGAAGATAAGTTTATTGAATTCCTAACAAATATGAGTGTTGATGATTTTTACGTTAATGGAAAAGAAATCTATTTGCGTTGGGATATCGACAATGGAATCGATGATATTTTCTTCCAAACGACCGGATTAGATGATATTTTACGAGATTGGATTACTGAAGTCTATAGTAGTACAAATGTTCAATTCCTTGAAAACACTGTCTTTGGAAAGCTTTTGTTCTGCTGGCGATATGATGATAATGGTGTTTTAGAGAACTTCCACCTTCAAATGGGTGCAGGGATTAAAACTGTTAGTGAAGAATTAAGTTATTCCATTGAATTTGATATTTCTCAAGGTGAATTTAACGGTAAAGATGGACAATTCTTAGGTGAACCACTTATTCACACATATCAACATTGGATGTATCCAGATTTAACTCACACATTAATCATTCCACCTGGTGCTGGTAATGTCATCCATATTGATTCAGATACATATGATGTTCATATTACTTTAGAGGTTTCAGCAATAAATGGTGGAACTCGAATTTCAACCCAAATTTGGGGTGATGATCCAAGCACTTCAGATCTATTTATGTCTGGAACAGGCGTGTTCTTTGCTATTGATGTGGCAGATCCAAGCAATATTGAGCTTCCTTTAACAATAACTGTTGATTTACGTCCAGAATTGCTTGTATTAAATGAATCTGTTTTACAAGAATTATTTACAGTTTACAGTTATGATGAAACTGCAGATGATTGGGTGGAAGAGAGTTTCCCAGTGACATTTGATATGGTTGCTGGAACAGTTCAAATTGAAGTTACTCATCTTTCTGCTTTCGCAGTTGGTGCTAAGGTCTCAAATGGTACTACTGATGATACAGCAACTGATGATACTGCTGCAGGTGATGATAATCCATTTGAAAACATTCCTGGATATTCTACTGGAATATTTTTGATTGCAGCAGTTGCCACAATGGCTTTTGTTCTTAAAAAACGAAGACATTAAGTAATTCGAATGTAGTAATGGGAGAAATTCACTCCCTTTTTTTCTATTATTTCTCTTAATTCTAAATTATTTTAGTAGATTGAACTGAATAAATGTGTAATATATTTTTCAATAATTTCTATGTTTAGTTAATAAAGATATTAAAAAGTAATAGAAAAGGAATGATATTTTCGAAAATTTTCTTCAATTGAGTATTTTACGTTTGATATTTGTGCATATTTTGGTCCGTGGTGTATATATTCAAGCAAATTCTTTATTTCTGATTCAGAACCTTCTGCATAAACCCTAACTGTACCATCTGGTTCATTTTTAACCCAACCTGTGAGATTTAATCTCTGTGCATAATCTCTTGTGCTTCCTCTAAACCAAACACCTTGAACTCTCCCAAAAACTTGAGCATTTAAAACTTTCACAGTAGGTTTTCTTAGCATTATTATCACTCATATTGTTATGAAAAGAGAAGATTGATATGAATGTATTAATAATTGTTATCCTATGAATTTATAAAAGTATTTTCCATCCAGTTGATTGGGTTATAGTATAGCGATCTTGAATCATATTTCTAAGCTTTAAAAATTGTTCTTTGAATTCATAATTTTCTAATTTTTGGATTTCTTGTTCTAGAAAATGCATCATCGAATATCCACGAGAAATTATAACTTTTTCCAAAGTAAATAATTCTTTCTGTGTTTGTGCATTCATATTTTTTTGATTATATAATATTTTTACTTTTTCAATCAAAAGATTTAATGGAGCATGAATATATTGAGAAATAATTTGAGAGTTTAAGTGCTTTCGCTCCCAAAGTCGAGATAGATTTGGAATTTGTGCTTTTTTGGATAAACATGCGAGAATTTCTTCTGTTTCAACATTCTCGAGAATTTCAATTGGTGTTTTTTTCCCAAATGTAATTGGACTTAATTTTTGTAATGATTCTATCGCAGCTTCCTTTATTTTATTGTTTGAATCTAATAGTAAGCAAGTTAATAACCGAGTTGTATCCGCATGTGCCAGATTTCCCAATGTACGCGCAAGTGCCAGCCTCACATTTTGATCGGAATCGTAAACAAAGGATTCTAATAAGGGAATCACAATTTTAGCAGGAAAGAAACACAATTTGTTGATTATGTCTTCACGCTCAAACCATTCTAAATTTGAGATTTTAACTCGATCTTTCAAGTTTTTAATTAAGTCTTTTGATTTAGACTCATCTAATGAAGATAAAATGGATGAAACATTGTCATCTGGATATAAATTTGGAAAAAAAATATGCAATGCTCTAGCACAATTAATTTGAATTACTTCTTCTTGATGAATTAAACCTTTTAATAAAATAGAATGAAATTCTTTCTTTTTTTTCTTAATTGTTAGAAAAGCTCGATAATAAAAGGAAAAATTATTGTCAATTAAGAAATAAATTAAAAACCATTTTAATTTTTCTTGAAAAGGTTCTGAAACGAAAATTCTCCAATTATTTCTTGATATTTCGGTATATTTTAATGAGGGATGTTTCTTTAAAAGTTTAATAATCCTTCTATGAACTTTGTGAGAAGGAAAATAGAGTAATAACAATAAATCATCATCTTTATAATCTTTAGGTTTTAAAAATTTAAGAGTCTGGTTCATAATGGAGATTCCCATTTTTCTAAGACGGAAAAATTCTTTTAACTCCATCCCTATCATCATCATCATCCTTCATTCAGAATTGAAAAAAATACTAATAAATGCATATTTTACAAAATACCTAAAGAATTTCCAATTCCAATAATGATAATGGTGTCTCCTTTAGTTGTTTGATTTCGAATCGTAGTCTTGATATTTCTAATTATTTTTGGAATAGAATTCTTTATTTGATCTGTCATCGGAAAAACTGCTTCTTCCACTGATTCTCTACAAATAATCGCTTCTAACAGAATCGATGGATCTTTTTGAGCAATGTATTCTTCTATTAGAAATTTCTCAATGTTTGCTTTTGTATCTCCTCCAACTACAATTCCCAAACCTTGTGAAATTGTTCCTGATTGTTCCACTTCTAATTTCGCATAAGCATCAATAGATAATATCATAGATATTTTAATTTTTTCTAGGCTTAACTTTTCAACAATTTCTCGAAGAATCATACTGGGATGACCAACTCGAGGCTCTGGACCTTTTGTGCGCAAACAAATCAAAGTTCGTCCTTCAAATTGGATTTCTTGCGAAATATATTCATCATTTAGTGTTTTTTCATTAACATTTCTTTGATTATGTTCTTTTTTTTCAGAAATTTGATTAACTAATTCTTTAATGGAAAGAGGACCTATTGAATCCCCAATAGGATATCCTAATAATAATGAATCAAGTAAAATTCGGTATCTGCGAGCTTTTAACATTGCTTGAGTGATTTCTGATGCAGTTTGAAGAAGATACCAATAACCATTTGTTTTTTCTCCAATGGTAAGATTGTGTTGACCTTTTTTTAAGATAGAATCAATTTCTCGAGTTGCATTTATTAAAGCAATAATAATATATAATGTCAGTTCAGAGATTTTTGGAATAAAACTTTTAATCATTTCTTTAAAGCGATGTTGTTGTTGGATCAATAAAGACGACCAAAGATTATAATTTTCAGTTTTCAATTCTTCCAGTGGAATGGCAAAATAATCTAAAACTTCACTAATAAAATTCTTTATATCATGTTCTGTAACAGTTTCAGAAGTAAGTGGTTCAATAAGTTTTATTAGCTGCTTAATTCCATACTTTCGCCATTGCTCTAAATCTTTCAGCGATCGACGAATTTGACGCGAAGCACGAAATACTTGCCAATTTTGGCCGAAAAAAAGAATTAAAAGAATCAAAATTATAAATAAACTGGATAATAAATTATAAATGGTCTCGATTAAAGTCATGATATATTCCCGAACAAAATTTCCTTATTAATAATGCTACCTAATTTTAAGATATCTATTGTTAAAAAAGTTCACAGCATTTTTTCAATGAAACTTATTCGCACTATATTTGGGGGAAAAAAATGAAAGAATTTCCTTATAATCATATTGGCTTGGGTGGTAGTTTTGATCATCTACATGAGGGGCATAAGTATTTACTAAAAACAGCATTTAAACTAGGAAAAATGGTTCACATTGCTTTAACTACTGAAGAATTAATTAGTTCAAAACGCTTTAAAGATCAATTTGAGTCATATTCAGCTCGCTCTACCCATTTAAAAGCATTTATAACTCAAGAACTTGGAGTATCAAAAAAACGTTTTTCTATTATTCCATTACAAGATCCTCTTGGTCCTGCAATTACTTTTAAGGAATTAGAAGTCCATGTAAGTAGTATGGAAACATATTCCACGGCTATAAAAATAAATGAAATTAGAATTAAAAATGGATTGACTCCCTTAATTTTGGTAATTATACCGTTGATTCGCACTTCTTCTGGAAAAAAAATTAGTTCAACTCGAATTCGTGAAACTCTTGCACAATCATCTGAACAAAATTTGGAAAAAATTCATTAACTTTTGATAAATTTCATTAAACATTAAAATAAGAATATACCTAACGGCGAGAAGATCATGACTCCCAATTCACAAAAACCCACTTTAAAAATGGAGTATCTTCCAGTTCTTCAAGAATTGCAGAAGATAAAGAGTCCTATAGAAGCTAGAGAATTAAGCCGAAAGCTCCATTTGGGATATGAAAAACTCATGTCTGGAGCAATCTATTCCTTACAAGAACAAAAATTGGCTAAATTCACAGAGCGCGAAGAAGTATTACTATATCTTACAGAAGAAGGAAAAGAGTATGTAAAAAAAGGTTTACCCGAAAGACAAATATTTACTCTTTTCCAAGAAAAAGGTTATAAAGAAATAAAAGTTACAGATTTTGCAAAAAGTGTTGAAAAGGAGTTGGGATTTAACAAAAAATTATTCTTTATTGGATTATCACATATGAAAAAAAACAAATGGGTAGTAACTTCCAAGGCGACAGGAGAAGAAACGATATTTATATATAATGAAGATGCACCCAAATCTTCCTTGGAAGAAATATTGCAAATCTATGGTGACAATCAAGTTATCCCTCTTTCAGCTATCGCCAAACCATTACAAGAATATCTTCCACAATTATTAAAGAGAAAACTAATTACTCGAGAAAAAGTTACTATTCGAATGGTTGAATTAACTCCTGCAGGATATGCTATTAGTCCAAATGATATTAACCTTATTGAAGAAGAAATCCAAATGATATCTTCTGAAATGATTAAATCAGGGGAATGGAAAGAATCTATTGACAAATTAAAAAAGTATGATGTGGAAATTGAAGGTCCGAAAATCTATGCTGGGAAATATCATCCAATGACAATAATCAAAAATCAAGTTCGAGAAGTTTTTCACTCTATGGGTTTTCAAGAAATTCAAGGACCTATTATTGAATTGGCTTTTTATAATTTTGATTCCCTTTATCAACCTCAAGATCATCCAGCCAGAGAAATGCATGATACTTTTTATCTCAAGCATCCTAAAACGGGAAAATTACCAAAAAAATCCTATGTTGAAACAATAAGGTCTATTCATGAAAATGGCGGTGATACTGGTTCTACTGGGTGGAGATATAGGTGGTCTTCTGAAATTGCCAAAAAATTATTGTTAAGAACTCATACAACTGCAACTACTTTAAGATATCTGGCTAAAGTTGGATTAGAGAAACCTCAATTGCCAATTAAAGTATTTTGTATTGATCGTGTTTTCAGAAATGAAAAAGTAGATCGGACCCATCTCGCAGAATTACAACAAATAGATGGTATCATAATTGGCGAAAATGTCACACTAAGCGATTTGATTGGACAGATAACCGAATTTTATAAAAGAATGGGTTTCAAAAAAGTAATCACCAGACCTGGATTCTTTCCCTATACAGAACCTTCCATGGAAGTATCTGTGTATAGCGAAGAATTAGGTGCATGGTTAGAAATGGGCGGTTCTGGAATATTTAGACCTGAGGTGACCTATGCTTGGGGGATTAAACATCCAGTACGCGTTCTTGCATGGGGTTTGGGTCTTGAACGATTAGCCATGTTGAAATTAAAGCGAGATGACATACGTGATTTATATCAGAGTAAAATTTCTTGGTTAAGGGAGGTATCTTATTAAAATGCCTACAATTGAGCTGAAAATTGATCAGTTATCAGAATTACTTGGTAAAAAAGTGAAATATGAAACATTGCAATATGATTTACAATGGATTTCCTTAGACATTGATGATTATGATCCAGAAAACAAGACAATAAAAGTTGAATTTAATCCAAATAGGCCTGATTTTTCCAGTCCTCAAGGAATTATAAGACCACTCAAAGGATATTATGGATTAGAAAAAGGATTAATTAAATATCACGTAAAAAAAGGTAAGGAATACTTTAAAGTAAGTGCTAAAGTAAAGGAAATCCGTCCATTTGTAGTATCTGGATTAGTCCGATTTGATTTTTCTCTTTCTGAAGAGCAAGTTATCACCTTAATGCGAATGCAAGAAATTCTTCATTGGGCTGTTGGCAGAGATAGAAAGAAGGTTGCTATTGGAATTCATGATTATGAAGCAGTAAAAGGACCATATATTTACACCACAGTTAAACCAGATGAGATTAAATTTCGTCCTTTACATTTAGAAGCATATGAATTGACACCCCAAGAAATTCTTGAGGAACACCCAATGGGTATCCAGTATGCACATCTTTTAGAAGGATTCTCTGAATACCCCATGATATTTGATGCAGAGGGGAAAGTTGTATCTTTTCCTCCTATAATTAACGGCACATATACAACAGTAACTCCAAATAAAACGAAGATTTTACTATTAGATTTAACAGGAACAGATGAAAAGGCTGTTAATGTCGCGTTAAATATTTTGGCTACCACATTTGCTGATATGGGAGGAAAATTAGAATCCGTCAAGGTAATTTATGAAGATGAGCCTGATAATGGAATTTGGACTCCCAATTTAGCTCCAAATAACTGGATTGCTCATGTTGATTATATTAATTCATATATTGGTTTAAAACTCACTGCTGAAGAAATGGTTGATTGTCTTCATAAAGTTCGTTTAGATGCAATCATAAAGGATTCAAATACGTTAAATATTCAAGTTCCTGCCTATCGTAATGATATAATGCATGAAGTCGATCTTGTCGAAGAAGTTGCTATGGGTTATGGATATCAAAACTTAACACCAACACTGAATATGGAAGGTTTCGGCAAATATCATCCAGCAATGAAGTTAGCTCAAAATGTTAGGGAAATTATGATAGGGGCAGGATGTATTGAAATGGTTAATAATATTCTAATTTCAAATAAAGATAATGAAAAAATGGGGTTAAAATTAAAGCAAACGGAGCAAATAATCCTTGCGAATCCTGTTTCAAATGAATATGATTCCGTTAGACGTTTTTTAAGACCTAGTTTACTAAAAAATATTCAATTTAATCGATCTGAAGAAAAACCTTTCCGTATTTTTGAGGTAGGTGATGTAATTGTTCATGATAAAACTCAAGAAACTCTATCACGCAGAGAATTGCATTTGGCAGTAATGGTGCATTCAGACTCTAGTGATTTTTCAGAGATTCGGAGTATTTTCGATTATTTTGCCCGCACCTTTGGTATTTTTAAAGAATTATCAATCAAAGCAGATGAGGATCCTACATATATTCCTGGAAGAATGGGTTCAATATATTATAAAAAGAAAAAAATAGGTTCTATTGGAGAAGTCCACCCTCAAGTGGTCCTCAATTTTGGGTTAGAATATCCAACTGCTACTTTTGAGATAAATCTAATGCCTTTTATTGATTAAAAAAAAATGTGAATATTATTTTTTTATTTTATTACATTTTGATGAATTATTAAAACGAAGGATCTCCTAATTCACACCACTTTTTTAATCTTTTTCACATATTTTTCTCACACTATGAGTTTTAATATAGGAGATTTACGTATCATTGTATTTAAGAAATTTG